>NZ_DAWDUX010000035.1:0-16858 GCF_052346665.1 Collinsella sp. | reverse complement strand
GATTTCGATCTCCTTGGGCCGTGTTCATCATGGGCCTGGGCTTCTTCTTCATCGTGATGTCGAATTTCGGTGCCGCCGCCGGCTCTGAGATGAGCCTCGGCCTGCTCGTGGGCGGCTTGGCGATCGTCATCGTGAGCGGCATCTACCTGTTCGTGAAGAGAAAGAGGTAAGACGATGGACGTCAAGTTCCCGGAAGGGTTCTACTTCGGTAGTGCCACGAGCGCGGCCCAGGCGGAGGGCGCCCATACCGCCGATCACAAGGCCCCGGATATCTGGGACCTCTGGTTCGAGGAGGAGCCCTACAAGTTCCACGGCGGCGTCGGTCCAGCCGACACGTCGACGTTCTTCGAGCATTGGCGCGAGGATATCGAGCTGCTGCACGAGACGGGGCAGAACTCCTTCCGCACCTCGATCAGCTGGTCGCGCCTGCTGCCCGATCCGGAGGGCGACCCCAACCCCGAGGCCGTCGAGTTCTACCGCAACGTGTTCGGCACGCTGCGCGACGAGGACATCGAGCCCTTCGTGAACCTGTTCCACTTCGACATGCCCGTCGCCCTGCAGGAGCGCGGCGGCTGGGAAAGCCGCGAGGTCGTCGACCTCTACGAACGCTATGCCCGCATTGCGTTCGAGCTGTTCGGCGACGTCGTCAAGCGCTGGTACACGTTCAACGAGCCCATCGTGCACGTGGAGTGCGGCTATCTGCAGCAGTACCACTATCCCTGCAGGGTCGACCCTAAGGCCGCGGCACAGGTTGCCTACCACACGGCGCTCGCCAGCGCGCTGGCTGTCCGTGCCTGCCATGAGGTCCTGCCCGACGCCAAGATCGGCATCGTGCTCAACCTCACGCCCGCCTATCCGCGTTCCGAAAATCCCGCCGACGCTCGCGCCGCCCACATCGCCGAGCTCTTCGCCAACAAGAGCTTCCTGGACCCGAGCGTGCACGGCGCTTACGATCCCGAGCTCGTCGAGCTCATCAAGAAGCACGGCCTCATGCCCGTGGTCGACGAGACCGATCTCGCCATCATCCGCGACAACACGGTGGATTACCTGGGCGTTAACTTCTACCAGCCCTTGCGCGTCTGCGCCCGTGCGAGCCTGCCCAACCCCGAGGCGCCCTTCATGCCCACGTACTACTACGACGTGTACGCCATGCCGGGTCGTCGCATGAACCCGCACCGCGGCTGGGAGATCTATCCGCACGCGCTGTACGACATCGCCATCAACCTGCGCGACAACTACGGCAACATTGAGTGGATCGTGTCTGAGAACGGCATGGGTGTCGAGGGCGAGGAGAAGTTCCGCGGACCCGATGGCGCCATCCAGGACGACTATCGCATCGACTTCATCAAGGAGCACCTGACCGAGCTCGCCCGCGGCATCGATGAGGGCTCCAACTGCATCGGGTATCATCTCTGGACGTTCATCGATTGCTGGAGCTGGCTGAACGCCTACAAGAACCGCTACGGCCTGGTTGAGCTCGACCTCGAGACGCAGGAGCGCCGCATTAAGAAGAGCGGTCGCTGGTACAAGCAGCTCGCCGAGTCCCGCGGCTTCTAGCGACACGAGGGCGCCCTTGCGCGTGGCGGGGCGCCCCTATGAGGAGGGTTAATGAAAGTACAGGTCAAGATGGGCATCAGTGCCGATGACCTCTTCGAGAGCATTGTCACGTCGGTGCTTTACGACGCCGAGCAGGCGCGCGGCAAGAAGGTGCCGGCAAAGAAGCTCAAGGCGGGGTTCACCTATCAGAAGACGCTAAACGCCAAGCTCGGCGGTGCCCAGCATGTCACCACCAAGATCACCGAGTTCGAGCCCCCGCGCCTGTACGCCGCCTCCATCACCTCGTCGCGCGGCGTCAACACCGTGCGCTACGAGATTGAGCCCATCGAGGGACAGGACGCCATCAGCGTCGTCTACGAGGAGGGCTACGAGGGTGATAAGACCCTCAACGACCTCAACGGCAAGCTCATGGGCACTCTGTACAGCCCCTTTGCCAAGCGTAAAATCAAGAAGCGTCTGCGTGACATGGAGGCCTACATCAAGGCGAACGGCGCTTCCGTCCGAGACGACGAGTCCGATTCGGTATCCGCCAACGGCGAACTGCCGGAGGAGGGCCAAAGTGCGGCTGTCAACGCCGCGGAGAGCGAGGAATAACATGGAAGACATGAACAAGATCGAGATGGCCTGCTTCGAGATCATCGCCAACGTGGGCTCCGCCCGCAGCTGCTTCATCGAGGCCATCGACCTCGCCGGCGAGGGCAAGATCGATGAGGCCGAGGCCCGCGTCGTCGAGGGCGAGCAGTTCTTCCTGGTCGGTCACGCTAAGCACGGCGAGATGATCGCCCAGGAGGCCTGCGGCGACCACATCGACCCGAGCATCATCCTCATTCACGCCGAGGATCAGCTCATGAGCGCCGAGACCTTCAAGATCTTGGCCGGCAAGTTCATCGACCTTGCGAAGAAGAACGCCTAGGCGCGCTCAACGATCGACCGTTATCTTGCAGAAACGCGATGGCCCTGCAACCCAAGTCGGTTGCGGGGCCATCGCGTTATGGGCCGGGCGCCAATTACCAGTGCGCTATGCGTCCAGGCCGATGATGGAGGGCAACCAGGCGATGTCCTCGTCGGTATACGTGATGCGACCCCTGCCCAAACGCCCCTCTTGAATCATGGAGAGGATCTCGCGCGCGGCGTTCGTACCGATTTCGAGCGAGGGCGGGCACACCGTGGTGATGCTCGGGTGAAAGTAGGTCTTGGTGTCCAGGTAGTCATAGCATGCGAACGAGATGTCTTCGCCGATGCGCAGCCCAAGCTCGTTTAACGCCTGCTGGGCGCCTTGACTACGCCCGTAGTTGAGTGCGAAGACACAGTCCACGTGATCCTCGCAGACGAGGTGCATCATGTCGCGATACCCGCATTCGCGCGGATAGTCGCCAATGCGCACCACGGCGTTGTTGCGCGGCAGGCCCGCCTCGTCAAATGCCTCGAGCACACCTGCCAAGCGCTCGCGCGAGACGTATTCCTCTTGGATGCCGGCGAGCACGCCAATGCGTGCGTGGCCTGCGTGTATGATGCGGCGCGTCACTTCGCGGCAGCTTTTGCGATTGGCGGCGAGCATGTTGTCGACACATGGATAGGGAAGGGGGTTGGATATGGAGATGGTTGGGATCCCGCTCTGCTCGATGAGCTTGCGTGCGCGTTCGTCCTCAATCGCCTCGAAGAGGATGAGGCCGTCCACGCGGCGGTCGATGAGATTTTCGAGCTTGCGGATGAAGACCTCGCGATCCTCGCGAAATCCAGAGAGGATGATATTGTAGTCATTGAGCTCCATCTCGCGTTCCACCTGCGCAACAACGCTCACGGCAAAGTGGTTCAGCATATTGTTGATAAGCAGACCGATGGACATGCTCTGGTTGGAGCGCAAGCTGCGGGCAAGGTAGTTGCTGCGGTACCCGAGTTCCTCAATCGCCGCCTCGACGCGAGATTGATTGCCCGCTTTGAGTTGATGGCCGTTGAGGTAGCGCGAGACCGTTCCCGCCGACACACCGGCCCGTTTGGCGACTTCTTGGATGGTGGACACAAGGGCTCCTGGAATTGAATCGATTTGTGTATAGCATTTTACGTGAGGGCTCGAGGAAGGGGCGCGCCATTCGCGAAAGGTTTATTGTCGAGTACGAAAAAATCGCAGTTGACGCTTGAAAACGACTTTGTTTCCACGTAATCTACTGTTTCGTGAATGCATATGCTTCACATTAGTATCTGTCGGCCCCCGAGATTGTTCCAAACGGTGCGCGCGCGCTGGCGATTATCGCCTTAAGGCTCGCAACCATCTGCAGGTCAGGTAATCGGGGCCCCGTAGTTCGAAAGGGGTCCACCTTTGAGTGAGATTCAGAACTCGTCCATCTTCTCCCTCGACGACGTCGATACCGAGGAGATGAACAACCTCATCGACAACTCCATCACCGATTTCGATGAGGGTGACCTGGTCAACGGCACCGTTGTGAAGATCGAGCGCGATGAGGTCCTCGTCGACATCGGCTTCAAGTCCGAGGGCGTCATTCCTGTCCGCGAGCTCTCCATCCGTAAGGACGCCAACCCTGCCGACCTCGTTGCGCTGGGCGACTCCATCGAGGCGCTCGTGCTCCAGAAGGAGGACAAGGACGGTCGTCTGGTTCTCTCCAAGAAGCGCGCCGAGTACGAGCGTGCCTGGAATCGCATCGAGGAGAAGTTCAACGCCGGCGAGAACGTCGAGGGCGAGGTCATCGAGGTCGTCAAGGGCGGTCTTATCCTCGACATCGGCCTGCGCGGCTTCCTGCCCGCTTCCCTCGTTGACCTTCGCCGCGTGAAGGATCTCACCTCCTACCTCGGCACCTCTATCGAGGCTCGCGTCATCGAGATGGATCGCAACCGCAATAACGTCGTGCTCTCCCGTCGCGTGGTGCTCGAGGAGTCCCGCAAGGCCGAGCGCTCCGAGATCCTCTCCAAGCTCAAGAGCGGTATGCGTCTCAAGGGCACCGTTTCCTCCATCGTGGACTTCGGCGCCTTCGTGGATCTGGGCGGCATCGACGGCCTCATCCACATCTCCGAGCTCTCTTGGAACCACGTCAACCACCCCTCCGAGGTCGTCAAGGTCGGCCAGGAGGTCGAGGTCGAGGTTCTCGACGTCGATCTGAATCGCGAGCGCATCTCCCTCGGTCTCAAGCAGACCACCGAGGATCCGTGGCGCGCGCTCGTCAAGAAGTACCCCGTCGGCGCCATCGTCGAGGGCACCGTCACCAAGCTCGTGCCCTTCGGCGCGTTCGTTGACCTCGGTGACGGCATCGAGGGCCTGGTCCACATCTCCGAGATGGCTAACAAGCACGTTGACCAGCCGGCCCAGGTCACCGCTGTGGGTGCCAAGGTCCAGGTCAAGGTCATGGAGATCGACCTCGATCGTCGTCGCATCTCCCTCTCCATGAAGTCTGCTGCCGAGACCCTCGGCATCGAGATCGAGGTCACCCCGCTCGAGGGTGAGGAGAAGGCCGAGGACGCCGAGTAGCATTCCGGTGTAGCGCCTTTGAACCTTAGGTTCGCTGCAGACCCCGACGGGCACGGGCCCGTCGGGGTCTTTTCATCCCAAATGGCATATATGGACGTTGAAGGGAGCCGTATATGATCGCCGACTCCGAGATGCCCACGCGTCTTCGAGACCGTTCCGTCGTCCTCTTCGACTTCGATGGCACGCTGGCAGACACTGGCGGAGCCGTCATGCGAACTGCGCGCGCCGTGCTCCGCGCGCGGGGCATCGAGCCCACCGATGCCGATTTACGCAAGCTCCTGGGCCCGCCGCTCGTGTCGGGATTCGAGCGCGCGTTCGGCGTGACGCACGACACTGCGCTCTCACTCACTCAAGAGTATCGCGAGCTGTTCGACAAGACCGTCACTCCCTCCGACTTCCCGCCAATCGACGACGTGCCCTTCCTGCTCGATCGTCTAACGCTTGCGGGGCGGCGTATGTCGATCGCGACGTCGCGTAAGGAGTCGGGTGCTCGGAGTATGGTCGATCAGCTCGGCTGGACCGATCGGTTCGAGTGCGTCATGGGCCTCAATGAGCCCGTTCGCCTCACCAAGGCGGACTCCATCCGCGATGCCCTCGAGTATATGGGCGTTGACGCCGCCGACGTTGTGATGGTTGGGGAGCGCCTCAACGATATCGAGGGTGCCCACGCCTGCGGTGTCCCCTGTATCGGCGTGTACACGGGTGCCGCCCAACCCGGTGAGCATGATGCCGCGGATGTGTCTTGCGGTTCTATGCTCGAGGTGGCGCGCGTGCTGGGTGTGGCCTAGCGGAATCGCGGCCCGCACCTCGGTCGCGCCGCGCCGCTTGTTTGCCGAGAGACCCGGGTCCGCTTGCCGAGGGTTTGCTCACGGGCTTTGCCCCATCCGGTTTATGGGGCACAATGGTCTAGATTGAACGTCTTCATGAAGGGAGTGCCCATGCGCACTGGAAGTATGGATGACATTGAGGCATATGTCGATGAGGTCTGGGAGGATGTGGTGGCCGACATCGCCGCCCTCGTCGCGCATCCTTCGGTCGCCGATGCTGGGAAATCGATGCCCGGCGCTCCTTTCGGTGCCACCGTGCGAGATGCCCTCGACTGCGCTCTCGACATCGCCCATCGCCTTGGATACGAGACGGGGGACGATGGGGGCTACGTCGGCATCGCCGATATCGCGGGGGAGCTTGATGGGCACATCGCTACGATAGCGCATGTCGACGTCGTTCCCGCTGGTCCCGGTTGGGCAACCGACCCCTATGTGATGGAGCGCCGCGAGGGTTGGCTGCTTGGCCGCGGCGTGATCGACGACAAGGGCCCGGCGGTGCTCTCGCTATACGCCGGTGCATACCTGCTGAGCCGCGGTATCAAGCCCCGCTACGGTTTCCGCGCGCTTTTGGGGTGCGATGAGGAGGTCGGGATGACCGACGTCCACCATTACCTCGAGTCTCATGAGCAGCCGCTGTTCCTCTTCACGCCGGATGCAGAGTTTCCCGTTTGCAATGCCGAGAAGGGTTGCTTTGGCGGCATGTTCGTGAGTGCGCCTATCAAAGACGGTGCCATCGAGTCGTGGAGTGGCGCGGATGCCACCAATGCCATTCCGAGCGAGTCGGTGTGTGTGCTTGCAGTCCCCGTCTCTGAGCTTCCCGCACCGCGGTCTCATGCGGAGCGCTTGACGGTTGAGCCGCTCGGGGAGGGGCGGTCCCGCATTTTCGCCAAGGGCATCGGCGGACATGCTTCGCTGCCTCAGGGTACCGTCAATGCCATTGCTCTGATTGTCGACTATCTGCAGGAGATCTCGGCCGAGCGGCCCGATCTCCTCTCTGAAGGCGAGCGCACCTATCTCAACCTGCTTTCCATCGTGCATGAGGGAACGGCAGGCGAGGGTTTGGGCATCGAGGCTGAGAGCGCGGCTTTCGGTCCGCTCACCTGCAACGCGGGCACGATCAAGGTTTCTGACGGGCGTATCTCGCAGACCATCGACGTTCGCTATCCCGATTCGATCACCTGCGACGAGATGTCCATGATCTGCCGTGCCCACGCGGCGCGGTATGGTGCAGAATTCGTGCTCGACAGCACCAAGGAGCCGTTCTCGACCTCGGCGGAGAGCCCCGCCGTGCAAGCGCTGCTCGACACATATCGCGAGGTTACGGGCAAACATGCCGAGCCGTTCTCCATGGGAGGCGGCACTTATGCCCGCAACTTCAAGAGTGCGGTGTCGTTCGGCCCCGAGGACAACGACCTCGAACTTCCCGAGTGGGCAGGCACCATGCACGGTCCCAACGAGGCGGCGAACGAGGCGCTTTTGCGCGACGCTCTCAAGATGTATATCTTGGCTATTCTTCGCCTCAACGAGCTCGAGCTGTAAGAGACGCGGGCACCGCGGAGAATGAGCCACGGTGCCCCATTGCACGTGTGTATCGTATGCATGCAGGGATAGGACGGGAGGCAATCGTGCCCAATTTCTGGGAGCAAATCTTCGGCTTCGTGATCATTGCGCTTTCCATGGTGTTTGGCGGCTACCTGTACCGCAGACGTCATGGCGACGACTCGGGACGAACGGGTACCGCGGGCCGCTCGAGGACGAAACGTCCCCGTAAGAGGGGTAAAAAATAGAATATGAGCGGTTATCCCGGCTCGCCGTATGCACACGCTTTAGCTGGACCATATCCGCATGATTCGACGGAAGAACATGCGTGTATATTCAGCTGTTGCCAAATAAACCCCTCACTTTTTAAATAAAGACCCCCTTTATCGGCTTGGAACATGCTTCAAACGCCGTTCGCCCTCGAATGGGCAGGGGGAATGTGGCGGGTTGGCCGGGTGGTTGTCCACGGCATAACGCATGGGCGTCAATCTCAAGCGTCTGTGTAAGCTGCGAGTAAGCTGGGGCGCAGCGGGCGGTAATGGATGGTCAGAGAGCCGTAAGAGACGGCGAACGTGGAGGAATGGGCGGCGAACGCGCGGTATTGTGCTTGCGGTACGACGGATGGGGAGTTGATGGTTCCCCATTGGGGCCTTAAGGACACGCCCCGGACCGTCCGCGCATTGCGCACGTTTGCTCTCGAAGGGAGAACCATGTTCGATTATTCCTGCTCTCGCCGCTCCTTCCTCGGTCTCGCTGGCAGTCTTGCCGCTGTCGCCGGTCTTGGTCTGGCTGGCTGCGGTGGCTCTGACGCTCCCGCTGCCGGCTCCGCCGATGCCACCGCTACCGTGACGGGCGAGGTCACCTATGACGGTGCCTCCTCCTTCCAGGCGCTCGTCGAGGCTGCGGCCGAGCAGTTCATGAACGAGAACCCCGACTGCGTCATCTCTGGTTCCGGCAATGGTTCCGGCGCCGGCCTCACCGCCGTTTCCTCCGGAACCGTGACCATCGGCAACTCCGACGTCTTCGCCGAGACCAAGCTCGATGCCGACGCTGCCGCCAAGCTCGTCGACCATGAGGTCGCCGTCGTGGGCATGGGCCCGATCGTCTCCAAGAACGTTACCGTCGACGACCTGACTCTCGAGCAGCTCAAGGGAATCTTCGGCGGCACCATCACCAACTGGAGCGAGGTCGGTGGTGACGACGCTGAGATCGTCGTCGTCAACCGCAAGGAGGGGTCCGGCACCCGCGCCACCTTCGAGGCCGCCGTCTTCGGTGACGAGAAGAATACCTATAAGCCGGCTCAGCCCGAGCAGGACAAGTCCGGCGACGTCCAGACCCTCATGGGCTCCACCGATAACGCCATTTCCTACATCGACTTCTCCCACTTCGATGACTCCAAGTTCACCGCCATCAAGGTGGGCGGCGTGGAGCCGGAGAGCAAGAACGTCCTCGACAACAGCTTCCCCATCTGGGCGACCGAGCACATGTACTGCGCCGAGGATGCCGACGACGCCACCAAGGCGTTCCTCGATTACATGCTCTCCGACGACGTCCAGGGCTCCCTCGTTGAGGAGCAGGGCTTCATCCCCGTCTCCGAGATGCTGGTGACCAAGGATGCCGAGGGCAAGGTCTCCAAGAAGTAACTGTTGAAGTCACGAATTCTCGAAAGGTGCGGTATGGCAAAGCACATGCCCAAGCGCAACCTTGAGAGGGTCGGTCAGGGCGTCACGGGCGCGTGTGTAGCGCTCGTGACGCTTCTTGTCCTTGCGCTGATCGTCATGGTGGCGCAGAAGGGCATCTCGACTTTCGTCAAGGACGGTGTCGACGCCGTTGGGTTCTTTACCGGGACTGATTGGAGCCTCGCCAATGTCGACGAGGCGACGGGATTGCCGCAGACCGGCGCGCTTCCGCTCATCATCACGTCTTTTGCGGTCACGCTGCTTTCGACGGCGATTGCGCTTCCCATCGCGATTGGTTCCGCCATCTTTGCGGTTGAGATCGCCCCGGCGCTCGGAAAGCGCGTGTTCCAACCCATGGTCGAGCTGCTGGTGGGTATCCCGTCGGTCGTGTTCGGTCTCATCGGCTTCCATGTGGTGGTCGCCGCCTGTAAGGCCGTGTTTGGGACGCAGACGGGCATGGGTATCCTGCCCGGTGCCATCGTGCTCTCCGTCATGATCTTGCCTACCGTCACGACGCTTTCCATGGACGCGCTGCGCGCCGTACCCGATGGATATCGTCAGGGCTCGCTCGCCCTAGGCTATACCCGCTGGCAGACGATTTGGCACGTGGTGCTCAAGAGCGCCCTTCCCTCGCTCATGACCGCGGTTATTCTCGGCATGACGCGCGCCTTTGGCGAGACGCTCGCGGTGCGCATGGTCATCGGTGGCGCGGAGGTCATGCCCGCATCCCTGTTGTCACCGGCATCCACCATCACGACCACGCTTACCACCAGCATGGCGATCTATGCGGATGGCTCCGTGCAAAAGGACGTCCTGTGGTCGCTGGGCCTGCTGCTCATGGGTATGTCGCTCATTTTCATCCTGATCATCCATCTCATTGGCAAGAAGGGGGCGAACGCCCGTGGCTGATATCTCTCAGGCGGCGTCCGCTCAGATGGGGGACATGCGTATCATTCGCCGTTCCCGCCGAGCCGATCGCTTCGCAACCGTGGCGCTTGCCGCCATCGCGGGACTCGTCATGCTCATCGTGGTCTCGATGGTCGCCTATATCCTTTATGAGGGCCTTTCGACCTTGTTCACTCCTGGGTTCCTCACGCAGCCCAGCCGCTCCAACGGCGCTGCCGGTGGTGTGGCTTACCAGCTCTTCGATTCGTTCTATCTGTTGCTCATCACGCTGATCATCTCCGTTCCCGTGAGCTTGGGGGCTGCCGTGTTCCTCACGGAGTACGCACCCGACGGCCCCATCACGAGCATCGCGAGTACCGCCATCGAGACGCTGTCCTCCCTGCCGTCGATTGTCGTCGGCATGTTCGGCTTCCTCGTGTTCTCGGTGAACTTTGGCTGGAAGTACTCGATCATTTCCGGTGCGGTCGCGCTCACCATGTTCAATATCCCTATCTTGGTGCGCGTTATCCAGCAGGCCCTCGATGACGTTCCTCAGCACCAGCGCGATGCATGCCTGGCCATGGGCCTTACGCGCTGGGAGGCGACGGTCCACGTGCTGATTCCCGCCGCAATGCCCGCCATTGTGACGGGCGTGGTTCTTTCCGCCGGGCGTGTCTTCGGCGAGGCCGCGGCCCTGCTGTTCACCTCGGGCATGTCGAGCCCGGTGCGCCTGAACTTCCTCTCGCTCAACTTCTCAAGCCCCACGTGCGCATGGAACATCTTCCGACCGGGCGAGTCGCTTGCGGTGCACATTTACAAGATTTACGGTGAGGGAAGCCCCGAGGCGCAGCACATCGTATGGGGAACCGCCGCATTGCTGATGATTTGCGTCCTGCTGTTCAACGTGGCTTCTCGTTTGGCCGGTAAGGCTCTGGCGAAAAGGATGACGGCCGAATGAGTAACAAGTCTACCCAACATGACGTTTCCGCCCCCGTGGAGTCGAGTGCGTCCGAAGCCTTCATGGATAGCGTGCGCGCCGGTGCCGCCTCCGTGCAGCCTCGCGGTGCGACCGATGGCGAAGTCGTTCTCGAGGCGCGCGGCGTCAACGTGTATTACGGCGACAACCATGCGCTGCATGATACGTCCCTCGAATTCCACAAGGGCGAGATCACCGCACTCATCGGCCCTTCCGGTTGCGGCAAGTCGACGTTCCTACGCTCCCTCAACCTCATGAATCGAGAGATCCGCGGATGCCGCGTTGAGGGCGAGATCCTCTACGATGGCCGGAACATCAACACCCGCGAGGAGAACCTCTACGAGTTGCGCCGTTCCATCGGCATGGTGTTCCAGCAGCCCAATCCGTTCCGCAAGTCCATCTACGAGAACATCGTGTTCGCGCCCAAGCGCCATGGCCTCAAGGGCAAGGAGAACCTCGATGCGCTCGTGGAGGAGAGCCTGCGCGGCGCCGCCCTGTGGGACGAGGTCAAGGACAAGCTACACCAGAGCGCCTTTTCGCTTTCCGGTGGCCAGCAGCAGCGTCTGTGCATTGCGCGCACCCTCGCCATGCATCCCGACGTGATTTTGTTCGATGAACCGTGCTCTGCGCTCGACCCCATCTCCACGCTGGCGATCGAGGAGCTCATGCAGAGCATCGTGAAGGAGCGCGCCATCGTTATCGTGACGCACAACATGGAGCAGGCGAGCCGCGCCTCCAACCGAACGGCGTTCTTCTATATGGGCGACATGGTCGAGTACGGCGAGACGGAGCAGATCTTCCAGCGTCCTCGCGATAAGCGCCTGAACGACTACCTGACCGGCATGTTCTCGTAGACCGCCTATCACGCTTCGCGCCGTACCCTCGGGCATATCATCCCGTGCTCGGACAGTCCTGAACTCGCACGAAGGCCCCACTGGGGCCTTCGGCTCGTGCGGAACTGCGCGCGGGACGATATGCCCGAGGGTACGGCGCGGCACACTGTGGCTAAGTGCTCGTGTCTGCAATGTCCCGCCCCGCCTGTCTCGGGTAGACGCCCTGCTAAGATGGATGGCTGTAAATACGATAGCGAGGAGCGTTTCGATATGGCCATTCTGCTCGGTTGCGACAGCGTGCATCTTGAGTTTCCTACCAAACTGATTGCGCAGAACGTGACGCTCGGCGTGAACGAGGGCGACCGCATCGGCATCGTGGGCAAGAATGGTGATGGCAAGTCGAGCCTGCTCGGCATTCTCTCGGGTGCGATCGAGCCGGACGCCGGACGCGTGACGCGCCGTCGTGATGTGACGGTGGGCGTCCTCGGTCAGCGCGACGCACTCGATGACGGCATGACCGTGCATCGTGCTGTGGTGGGCGACCTTCCCGAATACGAGTGGGCGTCGAGCCCGCGTGTGCGTCAGATTCTTGACGGTCTTATCGCCGACGTGCCCTGGGAGGGCCTGGTGGGCGAGCTCTCTGGTGGACAGCGTCGTCGTGTGGATCTGGCGCGCCTGCTTATTGGCGACTATGACGTGCTCATGCTCGACGAGCCCACCAACCATCTGGACATGCGTACCATCAACTGGCTCGCCGAGCATTTGAAGGCGCGGTGGCAGAAATCGAGCGGCGCAATGCTCGTGGTCACGCATGACCGCTGGTTTCTCGATGAAGTCTGCACCTCCATGTGGGAGGTGCACGACGGGTGTGTCGACCCCTTTGAGGGTGGGTACTCCGCCTACATCCTGCAGCGCGTCGAGCGCGATCGTATGGCGCAGGTAACCGAGGAGCGTCGCCGCAACATGGCCCGCAAGGAGCTTGCCTGGCTCTCTCGTGGTGCGCAGGCGCGTAGTACCAAGCCTAAGTTCCGCGTTGAGGCTGCCCGCGAGCTTATTGCCGACGTGCCTCCCGTGCGCAACGAGCTCGAGCTCAAGCGTCTCGCGGTGAGCCGCTTGGGCAAGCAGGTCATCGATGTGATCGATGTGGACGCGGGTTACGCAAGCTCCTTGGCCGCCGTGCGTGGCTCCAAGGAAGGCACAAGTTCTCTTGGCGGCTCCGCCGTGCCGGACAATCCTTCTGCTGTGGGCAATTCCGCTGCGGCGGACGGCTTCGCTGCCCGCGGCGTGTCTCCTGACGCCGTGGCTTTGGGTCGTCCCGTTCTTTCCGATGTGACCTGGCTTATTGGTGCGGGCGACCGCTACGGCCTGCTCGGCGAGAACGGCGCCGGTAAGACCACCTTGCTCAATATCATCCAGGGCAAACTCAAGCCGCTCCGCGGACGCGTGAAGATTGGTTCCACGGTCCGGTTTGGCGTGCTGTCCCAGCAGCTCGACGAGTTGAAGCCCGTCGAGGACGACACCATTCGCGAGGTGCTTGCCCGCGGCAAGCGTTACGTGATGGTCGAGGGCAAGGAGACGAGCCCCGAGAAGCTGCTCGAGCGCCTCGGATTTACGCAGCAACAGATGTGGAGTCGTATCAAGGATCTTTCGGGTGGTCAGAAGCGCCGTTTGTCGTTGCTGCTGACCATTTTGGAGGAACCGAATGTCTTGATTTTGGACGAGCCGGGCAACGACCTCGATACCGACATGCTCGCTCTCGTGGAGGACCTGCTCGACAGCTGGCCGGGCACGCTCATCCTCGTGACGCACGACCGTTTCCTCATGGAACGTGTGACTGACCAGCAGTGGGCCCTCATAGGAGGCACGCTTCGCCACGTACCTGGTGGCGTGGACGAGTACCTGCGTTTGACGGAGGGCGCGTCTGCCGGCGGAGCGTCCCATCCTCAGGCGCCCGGGTTCGGTGGTGCTTTGGAAGCGGGGTCACCTTTGGGCGGCGGCGCGTCCGGTCAAGGAGCCGTCGCATCTGCCGTGGCGACACCTTCCCAGGCATGCGGACTGTCGAATGCGGAGCGCCAGCGCCTCAAGAAGGAGGTTGCTTCGCTCGAACGCAAAATGGAGACGCGTCGCGGCAAGGTCGAGGAGCTTGAGCAGGGGATGTTCGCCATCGACCCCACCGACTTCGCCGCCCTCACTGCGCAGCAGGAGGCAATTGCCCACGCTCGTGAGGAGCTTGATGAGCTCGAGATGGCTTGGCTCGAGGCCAGCGAGCAGCTCGAGGGCTAATGCGTATAACGTACCTGCCTCCTCGTGCATGATGTGAGGCGGCGCGGCATGTCAGCCGGATTTGACGGATCCGCGCGTAGAATGTCGAAATTGACGCGCTTCAATCGCGTATTTTTCGACATTACACGCGCGGTGCACCGGCTGCCCGTCGAATACGAAAGCGTCCTCGTCTTGAAAACGGGTAATGGCGGCTAGGAGAACATCTCGCGGAAGCCGCGCATCACCATGTGCCAGCCGCGCTTGAAGTTGCTCTCTTTGCCCTGTTCGGTACCCTTGTGGCCGTCTGTCTCTTGGGGCTCGA
Organism: Collinsella sp.; assembly: GCF_052346665.1. Classification (NCBI taxonomy): domain Bacteria; kingdom Bacillati; phylum Actinomycetota; class Coriobacteriia; order Coriobacteriales; family Coriobacteriaceae; genus Collinsella; species Collinsella sp. The sequence continues at coordinate 2,500 of NZ_DAWDUX010000035.1, read as the reverse complement.
CAGCTTGGTTGAGCTCGTTGGTTTCCGTTGTGGAGGCAACCGGTTGCGACGGCGTCGCATCGGCATTCGACGTGTCGGGCGCCCGGCCTGCACGGGGGTTCACCGTTTCCGCGTCATGTGCGATTTCGTCACGCGCGGCACGTTCGACCTCGACGGCTCGAGCCGCGCGTCTCTCCTCTGCGGCGCGAGCGCGGTTGGCAGCCTGCGTCATGAAGTGCTCCTGTGCATTGAAGGGCTCATCGCCCTCCGCTCGGGCAACGGGCTTCCAGGTGCCCTGCGCGCTCAGCTCACGCGCCTTCACGTTGTCGCGCAGCTGATCGGCCATGTAGTCGCGCACCATGGCGCGACACGTGGGGTCGAGAACGGGATAGGCGATTTCCACACGGTGCTCGGTGTTGCGCGTCATCATGTCGGCGCTCGACAGGTAGACGGTGTCGGCGTCCTCACCGAAGGAGTACACGCGCGCGTGCTCCAGGAAGCGACCCACGATAGAGCGGATGTGCACGTTCTCGGTGCTGCCCTCGATGCCCGGCAGCATGCAGGATATCCCGCGGATGATCATATCGATGCGGACACCCGCTCGGCTTGCCTCGGCGATCTTATCGATGACCTCTCGGTCGGTGAGGGAGTTCATCTTGAAGAAGGCGTGGGCGGGCATGCCGGCGCGCGCACGGGCGATCTCGCGGTCGAGGCCGTCCATCACGAGGGGCTTGAGCCCGGCGGGCGCCACGCCGAGGTAGCGGTACTCGCCGCGCAGGTTGCCCAGGGTGAGGTTTCGGAAGAACGCGTTGGCGTCCTCGCCGATGCCCTCGTGCGCAGTCATGAGCATGAAGTCCGAGTACAGGCGTGCGGTCTTCTCGTTGAAGTTGCCGGTCCCCAGTAGGGTAATGCGGCGAATCTTCCCCTGGTCATGATAGGTGAGTTGGCAGATCTTGGAATGGCATTTGAAGCCCTCCGCACCGTAGATGACGGTGCAGCCCGCCTCCTCGAGGCGCTCCGCCCAGGCGATGTTGTTCTCCTCGTCAAAGCGCGCGCGGAGTTCCATCAGCACGGTCACCTCTTTGCCACGCTCGGCTGCGGAGATGAGCGACTCGCACAAACGCGACTGACGCGCTACGCGGTAGAGCGTGATGCGCAGCGAGATACAGGTGTCGTCGTGGGCGGCCTCGTTGATGAGGCCGAGAAGCGTGCCCATCGACTCGTAGGGGTAGAACAGCAGCTTGTCGCCGGCGAGCACCTGATCGCGCATGGAGTCACCCGGGCAAAACAGCGGGCTCGGCTGGGGGGCGAACGGAGGGAACAGGAGCCGGTCGCGCACGGTGGCGGGCAACTTGCCCTCCAGGGAGTAGATATATCCCAAGTCAAGGGGCATGGTAACCGACAGGACGGCCTGCTGGCTCAGTCCCAGTGCCTTGCGGATCGACTTGAGGGACTCGCGGGCGAGATCTCCGTGCACGGCGAGGAGCACGGGCTGGAGGCGCAAGCGCTTCTTGAGCACCTTCTTCATGTGCTGGCGGTAATCCTCGTCTTCCTCGACGCCCTCGCCGTCCGGGTCGAGGTCGGCGTTGCGCGTGACGCGGATTACCGCGCGATCCTGCGGGACATAGGAGCCAAAACACGATTCCAGGCACGCCAAGATGACATCCTCGAGCAGGATGTAGCGCAGCTGGCCGTCGTTTCTCGTGATCTCGACGACGCGGGGGAGCGAGCTTGGGACCTCGATGATGCCGAGGAGCCCTTGTTCGTCTTCGGAGGCGGCGGCGAGCGTGCAGACGATGTAGAGGGCTCCGTTGCGCAGGTTGGGGAAGGGGTGGCGCGGGTCGATGATGAGCGGCGAGAAGATGGGGAGCACGTTGCGGTCGAAGTAGCTGCGCACCGCATCGCGCTCGGCACCTATGAGCTCGGAGGGCGTGATGCGCTCGATGCCCTTGGCGCGCAGGAGGGATTCGATGGCGTCGAGGGACGAGGCGGCTTTGGAGAACAATCCCGGCAACGCCGAGAATACGGCCGCCACTTGCTCGGAGGGGGTCATGCCGCTCTTGTTGTCGCGTGGCTGCCGCTTGAGGGTCGCCAGGCTTGAGAGTCCACCCATGCGGACCATGAGGAACTCATGCATGTTGCTCTCAAAAATCGCGATGAATTTGAGGCGCTCGAACAACGGCACCGTGTCGTCGAGGGACTCGGAGAGCACGCGTTCGTCGAAACGGAGCCAGGAAAGTTCACGGTTTTGGGTGTAACTCAAATCACGCTGCTTGTTGTGTCCGTCGTTGCCCATGATGGCTCCCTCGTGTTGCGGTGCTTGCCGGAAGTGGTGGTACCTGTGAAATCGCATGGATGTCTTTAGGTTATCGCCGTGCCTCGGTTCATGGTGAGTGTAACGCGCAAGCATGATGGACTCTTTACGCGATGCTTTCGAGCATGTTAAAGAATCGCGCGTATGTAAGCGATGCGCGCGGACACGCTGAGCGGGGCTTCGTTGGGCGTACACTGTTGAATATGT
>NZ_DAWDUX010000034.1:0-24291 GCF_052346665.1 Collinsella sp. | reverse complement strand
TCGGCCTTCATGGCGCTCATGGCAGCGTCGCGGGCACGTCGCTCCTGCGCGCGCAAGATTTGCTTGGGGTCCTCGAGGGTCGCCTCGACCATCGAGATGAGGTCGAGCGTGTACGTGGGGCTCTCGGGATCGAGCAGTTCGAGCGCGGCGAGCAAAAACGGGGAGAGCGGCTGGTCGAGGGCGAAGTCCTCGGGCAGGTCGACCGTGAGGTAATAAGCTGCCGGCCCGTCGAGGGGGTGACCAGTTGCGGCGTTCGTATCGCCGAGCGGTCGACCGTCGTTGTCGTCCGCGCCGTCATCCTCATTGGCCGTGGCGTCGAGTGCCCTGAGTGCATCTATGTTCTTTGGGGCCTCGGTGAGCGAGACCGTCTTGTCGCTCCCGATGCCGTTATCGGCGTCCGCCTCGGTTCCGCAGGCTTCGCGCACCACAACGCCCGCATCGATGAGCGTGGCAAAGATCTCGGCAGCCCGGAGCTTGAGCTTCGCCTTCTCCTCCGGGGTCTGCAGGGATGCCTCGATCAGCTCGAGGACGCGGGCCCAGGCGTCACCGCCCTGCTCGACCTCGGCGAGCACCACGGAGTGCGTGATGCGCAGCCTCGGCTTGAGCATCTCCGGTTCACTTTCGATGAGGCGCGTGAAGGTCGCCTCGTTCCAGGTGACAAAGCCCTCCGGCGGCTTCTTCTTCTTGAGCCTCTTCATCTTCTTGGGGTCGCCCATGGCCTTGAGCTCGGCTTTGTGGTTCTCGATCTCGAACTCGGGTGCCTCGGCGATGACGACGCCCTCGGTGTCAAAGCCCGACCGCCCCGCGCGCCCGGCGATTTGGTGGAATTCGCGTGAGCGCAGGCGGCGCTGCTTGCGACCGTCGAATTTGGTGAGGCCGGTGAGCAGGACGGTGTGGATGGGCACGTTGATGCCCACACCCAGGGTGTCGGTGCCGCAGATGACGGGCAGAAGGCCCTGCTGCGCAAGCTTTTCGACGAGCAGGCGGTAGCGCGGCAGCATGCCGGCGTGATGGAGCCCGACGCCACTGGAGATGAGGTGCTTCAAGGTCTTGCCGAACGCCGTGGTGAAGCGCCCGCCCTTGATCGCCTCCTTGATGGCCTCGCGCTGCTCTTTACTGGCGACGCCGTAGCTGGCGAGCGAGCGGGCAGACTGCAGGGCGGCGTCTTGCGAGAAGTGCACGATGTAGAGCGGGGAGTCCCCTTGGCGAAGTGCCAGCTCCACAGTGCCCTCGAGCGCGGTTTTGACGTACTCGTAAGAAAGCGGGATGGGTCGCGGGGCGTCGGCGATGAGCTCGAGGTCGCGGTCTGTTGTGCGGTTAAGGGTCTGGCCGATGGCGGTCATGTCGCCCAGGGTCGCACTCATGAGCAGGAATTGCGCGTGGGGCAGCGTGAGCAGGGGAACCTGCCAGGCCCAGCCGCGGTCGGGGTCGGAGAAGAAATGGAACTCGTCCATGGCGACGCAACCGACGTCGGTGTCCTCTCCCTCGCGCAGCGCCTGGTTGGCAAGGATCTCGGCAGTGCAGCAGATGATGGGGGCACCGGTGTTGATATGCGAATCGCCGGTGATCATGCCGACGTTGTCGCGGCCCAGGATATCGACCAGGTAGAAGAACTTCTCGCTGACGAGGGCCTTGATGGGGGCGGTGTAGTATGCACGCTGACCGCTCGCCATTGCCATGAACATCATACCGAGCGCGACGAGCGATTTGCCGGAACCGGTAGGCGTGCCGAGGATGACGTTGCTACCTGCAGCCAGGGCGAACAGCGCGTCCTCCTGATGCGGCCAGAGGTCGATGCCACGTGCGGCAACCCAGTCGATGAAGCGTTCGTAGGCTTTTTCTGACGTGAGCCAAGGTTCGAGTTCGGATCCGGGAGAACAGGTCCGTGCGACAGGGGCGTCGTCGCTGTCGAAGGGACCTTGCCCGTCAGCGTACTCATCGGTTGTGTTGCCGCTGGTGTCCGCAGCCTCGGGCTCCCACCAGCTTGGGGCAAGCGAACCAAGCGACCCGTGGGCGAAGGGGTCGAAGGCGTTTTGAGATTCAAGCTGCTTGGATGCGTCTGGCATGGGCAGGTCCGTTCTATAAGGCATTTTTCCTTCATTATGACGTAAAGATCGGGTTGCGGGATGCGATGGGATTGCGGGAGGGGGCCGCGCACGCGCGGCCCCCTCCTCCTGTTGTGATCACAGGGTTTCAAGACGCTTGTGGCGCGCTGGCTCAATTGTCCCGATGCACGACGGGGATGAGAAAGGTGTTGGCACGATGTGAGTTAGACAAACGATGATCGGGCCTGCGCAACATTTGGGTATTTTGACCACTTTCGTAAATCCACATGGACACGTGGGGCGTGGTGAGAAAAGCCTATGCAAATAGCAACTTAAATGCGGTCAGAATATGCATCTTTACGCGCGGCGAGATGGTGACGTCGGTTGCGCAGGTTGTCAATCGCGTAGCTCATGCCGTAGGGGATATATTCTCCGGCGAATAGGTCTTCGGGCAGATAGTCGATGAGGCTCTGCGGAAGTTCGAGTGCAGCCTGGAGTTGTTCCTGTGTGGCGGGTTGCGCTGCGGGCCGTGCATATACAGCGTGGACGGTCGCACCCTGCTCGGTTAGCCGCTGCTCGTACTCGGTGATGGGCTGATCGGGATGGGCGGCGCGGTCGTCGTGCGTGGCGCACGTTACATTCCATCCAATGGTCTTGAACTGCGGAAGAGAGAACTCATACAACGGCAGGCTATCGGTGCGCAGCGCGAGAATGCCGTCGGCTTTAAGCAGCGGTCGGTATCCATCGAGGTGCTCGGCGGTCGTTACGCGCAGGCGGGCGTTGCGTCGTTTAGGGTGCGGCGTGGGAAAGTTGATCGAGATGCTCGAGAGTTCGCCCGGGGCGAAGATGCGGTCGAGCCTGGCGGCGTCTCCGGGAATCACGAGGGCATTTTTGAGCCCACGATCGAGAACGAGCTGCGCGGCATGCACCACGCACACGGGTTCGCTGTCCATGCCGATAAAGAGCGTGTCCGGATGACGGGCGGCCATGGCGGCGATATAGGCTCCTTTTCCGCATCCAAGATCGAGATGCACCCGCTCAAAGCGCTCGGTGCCATGCTCGGTGAGCGGATGGCACGCTTCGGCCCAGCGCCCCCGATACGCTGCGGCACCAGTCTCGATGGCGTTGGCTGCGCGCTCGATGCGCTGGTCGAGGACGAAGTTTTTGGGCATACGTGCATGCATGGCGGAAAGGTCTCCTGGATATCGCGGCGCGCTGCACGGTGGAATGTGGCGCGGCGGCGGATGGCGGTCGTTGGCGTCCGATATGGCGGCTGCATGTTCGCGGCTGCCACTGGAGTGGCGCGCGCCATGCGTCTGAATGGGCGTCGTGCTCGAGTTCTCAATCAAGGCGTTCGAGCACGAGATACCGATTGAGGGTACCAGACGCGCCGTCCGAGGAGTAGCGCGCGACCTCCCGTACCTTGGTGCCCACAGATGCTACAAGCTCGTCGATCTCGCATTCGTCAAAGTGGTGACAGTAGCGCAGCGGAGAGGGGTCGGATTGCCATCCAAGGAAGTGGTCATTTGGCTCAAGCTGCGATATGTCGATATCCATGGCAAGCGCCTCGTCTGCCTTCAGAGCCTTGGCAGCAAGGCGCGTGTCGTTCATGAACTGCCAAAACGACAGGACGATCAGGCCGCCCACGCGTGCGTGTTCGATGAGTGCCTCGAACACGCGATGTCTGAGGTATGCGCTGGGCACATGGTGCATGAAGCCAAAGGAGACCGACAGGTCGCAGAGGGGGCATTCCGGGATTTTCGCGTTGCTCGAGACGAGGGTATCCAGGATGTCGCATTGGCGGAAGCGGCATGCGATGCGGTCGTTCTGACCATGCTCTGCCAGGGCGGCGCAGTTGTCCACCGCGTGAAACTCAAAGTCGATGCTGGGAAACGCGGTGGAGAGGAAATGCTCAAACCGCAGGTTGCCGCTTGCCATATCGAACACGAGGCGCGTCTGAGGCGCCGTCGCACCCACCCAGCCATGCTCGCGCAATATGCTTCCGAGCCGCTTCCAACCTTCCCATGGTGCCGACCTCGTGGCGGAAAAGGATGCTGCGTTATCCCGGTAAAAGCGGTTGTTGAGCGCGATGAGCGCCTGCGCGGTCGTGGTGTCCATGGGCCTCCTGGATTCCGTGAGTCGGTGCCGCGTCGAGTGGCTGCGTGTCTTTAGGGCGAGCGCATGCACCGTGAGGTTTCCCTATTGTAAGCTCCCACGTCCGCCGGAAGCGGTGCGCGGACGTCATATACAATGGACGCCATGGAACAGATTATCATGGACATATTGGCGGAGCTCCGGTCCGGACGCGCGGTCGACGATCGCGTGCTACTCAAGCTGAGTCATGCCGCCGCACGCCGGGAGCATGCCGACAAGCGCATGTTTGCCAAGCGTCGGCTTTTGCCGTTCTACCAGAGTGTTAAGCGCAACGATCAAAAGCGCTGGGAGGCGTGGGGCGTTACGCCCGAACTCGAAGAGCGCTTGCTCGCCGTGCTGCGCATGAAGCCTCGTCGCAGCGCCTCGGGTGTCGCAACGATCACGGTCATCACCAAGCCATGGCCCTGTGGTGGCGACTGCCTCTTTTGCCCCAATGACCTGCGCATGCCCAAGAGCTACCTGCACAACGAGCCGGCATGCGAACGCGCCGAGCAAAACTGGTTCGACCCGTATCTGCAGGTTACCTCCCGTCTGACGGCGTTGACGCAGATGGGACATGCTACAGACAAGATCGAGCTGATCGTTCTCGGCGGGACCTGGAGCGATTATCCACGGGAATACCAGGTCTGGTTCATCTCGGAACTGTTCCGCGCGCTCAACGAGTTTGACGAGGAGTCAGCGGCTTCCGACATCGCCGAGCGTCGGAGCTGGTACCGCAGCGCGGGGTTTCCGCAGAATGCGGAGCAGTTCGCGTTATTTGCGGAGGGTGCGCAGGAGGAGATCGCCGAAGGGGCCCTCTCCTACAACCACGCATTTCGGCTGCTGTACGGCAACAGCGAGCCGTGGCGTTTGGCCAGTCGCGCCCAGACGGCCACGTTCGATGAGCTCGAGCTGCGGCAACGCGAAAACGAGGGCGCACGTCATCGTGTGGTGGGCCTTGTAGTCGAGACGCGCCCCGATGCGATCACGCCCGCAGCCCTCATGCTGATTCGCCGCCTGGGTTGCACCAAGGTGCAAATGGGCATCCAGACGCTTGACCAGGAGATCCTTGACTTGAATGAGCGCGGCATCTCGATTGAGCGCATAGGGCGGGCATTTGAGTTGCTGCGCATCTTTGGCTTCAAGATCCACGCGCATGCCATGGCGAACCTGTTGGGGTCGACGCCCGAGCGCGATAAGGCCGACTACGACCGCCTGGTGCGGAGCGCACCGTTCCAGCCCGACGAAATCAAGCTCTACCCTTGTGCCCTCATCGACGGCTCCCGGCTCACCGAGCGCTATGAACTTGGCTTATGGCGCCCCTACACCGAGGGGGAACTGCTCGACGTGTTGGCGAGCGATGTCGCCGTCACGCCGCCGTTCTGCCGTATCTCCCGCATGATCAGGGATTTCTCGTCGCACGATATCGTGGCGGGCAACAAGAAGCCCAATTTGCGCCAACTCGTCGAGCGGAGCCTGCGCGACATGGGCAGTTCGGACGGCGTCCAGGAGATTCGATTTCGAGAGATCGGAACGAACGACATCGATCTGGGCGACCTGGTCCTCGATGTCGTCGGGTACGAGACGAGCAACACGCACGAACGCTTTTTGCAGTGGATCTTGCCCGACAACCGCATCGCCGGCTTCCTGCGCCTGTCTTTGCCGAGTGCCGCGTATGTGCAGCGTCTCGCGGATGAGGCGGGGAGCGAGGGCCTTCCCGTCCGCGCGGGCGAGGCCATGATTCGGGAAGTGCACGTGTATGGCATCGCTACGCAGCTTGGTGAGGATGGCACGTCAGCCCAGCATCTTGGGTTGGGGAGGCGGCTCATCGAACGCGCCTGTGACATCGCGCGCGAGGCGGGATACGAAAGCATTAACGTGATCAGCGCCGTGGGCACGCGCACGTATTATCGTCGCCTTGGGTTTAAGGACCACGGGCTTTATCAGCAAAGGAAGCTTTGATGGAAAAGAGGGGAAACACGGCCGCCGGTATTGCCGCGGGCGTGGCGTTTGGCGCCGTGGCCGTTGGCGCGGCGGCGATAGCCGTTGGATCGAAATGCCTTCAGGTCGCCCGCACGCACGCTGGATTGGCGCGCGTGAAGATGGTGCGCGGCGCCCAGGGAGAGCTCGTGCGCGTGTTGCAGCAGGGTGGGGTGTATCAAAGTGCCACCTATCTCGGTCGCCGCAGGTTCGAGCCCGTGTTCGAGTATATCCGCGCCTTCGATGCGATGTTTGAGGCGGAGGATTCCATGCGCGGCATCGTTGGCCATGGCATCGAACGAGTGCTCATGCTCGGAGGTGGTGGATACTCTTATCCCAAGCATGCGCTCGCCACCCATCGTTTGCTTGCCATGGACGTCGTCGAGCTTGACGCGTCGGTGACCCTGCTTGCTCGTCGATGGTTTTGCCTGGACGAACTTGAGCGCATGGCGGGAGACCGTCTGAGTCTCATCACCGCGGACGCTCGGTCGTATATGGGCGAGGCTCTTGCGGCGGGCATGCGGTACGACGTGGTCGTGAACGACTGCTTTGCCGGGTCGGAGCCAGTTCGGTCGCTCGTCACCGTGGAAGCCCTCTGCCAGGCAAAGGTGTGTCTCAACGAGGGCGGCCTGTACGTGGCCAACGTGGTATCGACCCACGGGGGCGAGAACATAGACTTCCTGCGTAACGTCGTTGCCACGGCTTCGGCGGTGTTCAAACGCGTCTGGGTCGTGCCCTGCGTGGATGAGGCCTTTGCGGGAGAAGATAACTACCTGGTGATCGCGAGTGACGTCGACGCTTACGATTTCGAGGGCGCGGTTCCCTTTGCTGCCGACTTCCTCGGTGAGGTGCTGCGCGACTAGCCGTACTGCGCGCTTCGCCATGCGTCGCGCCAGCCGAGCACGCGTTGCTTCATGCCCTCGATGTCGAGGACGCCCTCGGCGAAACCCTTGCGAACGAGCTCTTGCGGTAGGAATTCGTCGTACTTGTCGAAATACGGAACTTCGCCTGGGTACACGAGGTCAATGGGGTCGAATTCTGCTTCCGCCTCGGCGGCGACCGCTTCGAAAAACGTTTCGGGGTCCGCCTTCATCCTGAACTGCATGAAGTAAGGGCGCGAGGGATCGAGCCCCTTGAGCCCTAGCTCTCGCGCGCATTTGATCTTGAGCAGCCGCTCGAGTGCCAGGAAAGCGTAACTTCCGAGCCAGGGGAACAACGCCCAGGTGTCTCCACCAAGATTGATGAGGGGGCTTGAGGCGCGCCCGGTGATGCCCGCGTTGGATGCCACGTGTCGAGCCTGTGCCAGTCGAACCCGCGCGTTCTCCATGATGTAGGGATAGACGTCACGCTCCGCGAGCGCGCGCCTCATGCGTTCCAGGACATACGTGTCGATATCGCCCGCGCAATCGCCAAAGTACGCTGGAACGCGGCCTTTGATCTGCGTGCAGTACACGAGGTGACGCTTCCAGTCGACCTCCTCGACCAGCCAGCAGTGCCCGGCGATGGCGATGCGCTCGCCAGCGGGTGGCGGATTCACAATCGTGCCGAGTTCCGCCGACTCGCATCTCACCGTGAACTCCTCGTTTTCCTGGAACACCGCGTAGAACTTGAATGAGTTGGTGAGCCGTTCACCGGCGAGGCCCACAATCAAGCCGCCGTTTTCGGTCGCCTCGATATGGTCGGTTTCCAAAAGATGCCGCAAGAGGCAACGGAGGTCGTCGGCATCGACGCGATGGAAGTATGAGAGCGTCAACACGCGTGCGGCGAGCTCGGCGGGAGTGAGTTCCCCGCAGCTGGCGAGCGTGCTCATGACCTGATGGTAGAGCAGGCTGTACGGAAGGCGATCAAGCGCGGGTGGTTCGACCCAGTGCTCCTCGCGGTAGAGCTGCACGAGCGCGATGCCCTGCAAGAGCTTCCAAGGGATGGTTTCGGGCAGCATGGAGCGGGGTTCGGGTTGCTCTTCGCGCATCACGAAGTGCATCTCGGGTGGAAGGTCGCGGCGTCCGGTGCGCCCCATGCGCTGCAGGAAGCTCGAGACGGTAAAGGGGGCATCGATTTGGAACGCGCGCTCGAGGCGTCCGATGTCGATGCCCAGCTCGAGCGTCGCGGTGGTGACGGTGGTCTGCGCCTGCTCTTCGTCGCGCATGAGCTCCTCCGCCGATTCACGATACGCCGCCGAGAGATTACCGTGGTGGATGAGGAAGCGGTCGGGTTCGTGATTGGCCTCGCAATATGCACGCAGGTTGGCGCAGACGGACTCCGCCTCCTCTCGCGAGTTTACGAACACCAGGCATTTGCTGCCGCGGGTCCGCTCGAAGATGTATCCAAGACCCGGGTCGGCATCTTGCGGCGCCAAATCGGTCCGCGCGGCGAGTTCGGTTGCGGTTGGTGCGTCGATGCGGACATCATCGGGCGCGGGAAGGCTGCGCCGCGCACCGTCGTCGATTACGTCCGCCTCCTGCGCCCGTGCGCCGTCTAGGGCACGCTCCGCCGCCTGCGGTCCGCCAATGTAGAAATGCTCCATGGATAGACGCCACGTCTTGCGCGTCTTCTCAAAGCGGGGGATGACACATCCACGACCCGTTCCGCTGGAGAGGAATGCCCCCGTGCGTTCGGGGTCACCGATGGTGGCGGAAAGTCCGATGCGGCGCGGATTCACGCCCGCCATGCGCGAGAGGCGTTCGATGAGGCAGAGGGCCTGCCCGCCGCGATCGCCGCGCAGCAGTGAATGCACCTCATCGATGACCACGTAGCGAAGGTCTCCAAAAAGCCGCCCAATCGCCGCGTGCTTGTGGAGCAAGAGGGCCTCGAGCGACTCGGGCGTGATTTGCAGGATGCCGCTCGGGTGCTTGAGCAGCTTCGCCTTGTGCGAAGCGGCAACATCGCCATGCCAGTGCCAGACGGGGATATCGGCCTCTTCGCAGAGGTCGTTCAGGCGGTAGAACTGGTCGTTGATAAGAGCTTTGAGCGGGCCGATGTAGAGCGCCCCGACCGTTGCGGGCGGGTTCTCCCAAAACTCGGTGAGTATGGGGAAGAAGGCGGCTTCGGTCTTGCCCGAGGCGGTCGAGGCGGTGAGCAGCACGTTCTCATCTGTGTTGAAGATGGCATCTGCTGCGGCGACTTGGATCGACCGGAGGTTCTCCCAGCTATGCGAGTAGATGAAGTCCTGTACAAACGGCGCGTATCGATCGAATGTGTTCAAGCTGCCTCCCGGACTAGATGGTGAATTCCGCGAAGGGGGTCGTGTTGCTCGGCGCGCTGGCGTCCGCGACGCCGACGGTGCCAGATGCCATCAACTCATGAAGATCGGTATTAGGGTTTTGGCACATGATGTCTAGCAGCTCGATGAAATCGCGAATCACCTCGCGCGGGGTGAGGTGCGTCTCTGCGCCCACACGCCCGAACTCGATGGTGAGGAACTCCACTAAGTCCGCATCGCGAAGCGTGCACGTATATCCAAAATAGCCGGCGTGTATCTGCGCAATCTTCTCGATGAGCACGAGTAGCTCCTCGTAGGTGAGGGGCTGCAGGCGAATGATGGGCGCCAACATGTCGCGCATCCCCTCGCGTGCGAAGCGGCCTTGGGTAAGGCGGCTTCGCAATGCCTCGTAGGAGAAGACGCCCCGTCTGCGGTCTTCGATGGACGTGGGGGTGCCTCCCATGATGATGCCCAGGTGATGAGCTTTGCCCTGCAGGGTATCGTTGTACATCTGCAGGATCTTCTCGTAGTTGTACTGGCGCGTGACGGCATTTGGGATCTTATAGAGGTTGACCAGCTCGTCGATGAGGACGAGCAGACCTTTGTAGCCCGCCCCCGTGAGGAAGCGCGCCAGCAGCTTGACGTAGTCGTACCAGGTGTCGTCGTCGATGATCGCGGTGACCCCCAGCTCGGAGCGCGCCTCCGTCTTGGTGCGGTATTCGCCGCGCAACCATTTGACGGCGAGTGCCTTGGTCTCCTCGTCTCCCGTGGATACGGCGTTGCGGTAGATGCCCAGCACGCGGCTGAACTCATATCCGTGGACCATCTCCTCGATGGCGGCGAATTGGGCGCGTATCGAAGTGCCGGCAGGCGTGCTACCTGCGACATGTCCGTTTGACACATCCCCTTTTGACATGTCTTCCCTCGAAGCGTCTTCCGCCTCGAGATTCTGCACCCAGCGGTCGAGGATCAGGTTGAGTGCACCGCCCTCGGGACGGGTCTTGGTCGAGAGGTTGCGCACCAGTTCGCGGTAGGTCGCCAAACCCTGGCCCTGGCCGCCTTGCAGTCGGCGCTCTGGGGAGAGATCCGCATCTGCCACAACAAAGCCCTCGCCCATGGCGTGCGTGCGGATAGTCTGCAACAGGAAGCTCTTTCCCGCTCCATACCGGCCAACGAGGAAGCGGAAGCTTGCTCCGCCGTCGGAGATGAGCGAGAGGTCGGTGAGCAAGGCTTGAATTTCGAACTCGCGCCCCACGGTGATGTAGGGCAGGCCTATGCGCGGCACGACGCCGCCTTTGAGCGAGTTAAGGATGACGGCGGCCACGCGTTTGGGGACGCGGGGCGCGGTGGTGATCTGGTCAGTCATGGGCAAGGAATTCCTCCACGTCTTCGCGATAATCCTCGATGAGCTCGGGGCCGGATGCCCCGTATTCGATCGTGGTGTCGCCTATCAGGTCGAACAAGGCATCGTTGATGGCGTCCACGGCCATGTCCTCGGATGTCCCCAGCACCTGGAGTGCATCGCGCGCACCTGGGGCGTCACCCTCCGCAAGGGATCTGAGATACGACTCCTGCCCGGGGGTCAATGGCCGGGCGGCGTGAACTCTGGGCACCGGCGCGGGAGGGACGGGGGGCTCGATGGGGGTTCGCGCCCGCTCGATACCGTCTTCCTGGGGTGCGGTGACTGGGCTTTGTGGCTCGGCGAGCGCGTTCGATGGGCGGCCTTCGTCGGCCGATCCACAAGAGGAGACGATGGTGCCCGTCCCTTCACGCTCTTCATCGATGAGCAGAGACTCGCGCGTGGATACCGCCGCGCGTCGGATGTCGGCCAGCTGAGAGAGGTCAATGGTGATGTGCCGCGGCGCGTGTGCCGCATGCCAGCTCATCCACGCGGCCACTTCCTCATCGATGAACTTCTCCAGGTACTTGGGAAGCGGCTTGGTCTCTTTGAGCGGATGCTCGTATCCGAGCGCCGTCCGCAGACTACGGTCGACCGCGCGCATGCATATGCCGAGCTTGGGGCTGCACGAGCGGCTTCCGTGGATTCGCTCGCACGTCCATATGCCGTTTTGACATCGGTACCGATGGATCTCGTCAAGTTGATACACGGTGTCTACGTGACGCCGGGGTGAAAAGAAGACGGCTGAGCCGAACATGGTGTAGGGCAGAGCGACCTCCTCTCCAAACCAGCTCTCGAGTAGCGTATTCTTTCGTTGCCTGCGATAGTAGTCGCTCGTGCGGACAAATACCGCGCACGCAACGTGGCGAAGTCCGTCGGGGTTATCCCGGTACAGGCGGCTTCCACTGAGCTTATAGGTAGATAAGGCATCGATGGCGTCGAACAGCTCGCTTTCGAGCGCCTTGTCGCAGGGGAGCGGCATGGCCGAGGCCCCCCGTTTCTTGCGTTCGTTTTTGATCAGGCGCGTTAACTCACGAGAGCGATCGTCTGCGCGGCGCAGTGCGATGATCGCGCGGTCGAATGCCAGGGTCTTGTATGGTTCGAGCAGCTCTACAGGCAGGTCGTGGTAAACGACGTAGTCCTGCAGCCAGACGCCGGCGAACCGATCGATTTCCGGGGCGAAGGCGCGATATGCCTGACAGAAAGATTCGAATGCATCGAACCCCTCGCGCGGGTTGGCGACACCGATCCCGTTGATGAGTTCGTAGAGATAGACGTAGGCGAACGAGAGGGAGGTCTCCTGTACCGTCCCGCGGCGAACGGCGGACCTCCAGGTGAAATATCCGCGGAGTTGGCGGTCACTCATGGCATTGTATGTGGGGAAATATGACTTGAAGTTCCCATGATAGGGGCAATCGTCCTCATAATCCGCCATAAAGATGCCCTGTCGGTAGAACAGTTCGGCCTCTGAGAGCCAGCGTCCCCGACCGGCTGGCCCCTCGGGCTCCCAACGGGAGATCTCCCGCATTTTGCGATAGCGTTCGGGCAGGTAGGATGCCATGCGATTGCCCGTGATGAGGATTGGCTCATCCGTGTACACGCGGTCGGAAAAATGGGAACTCGCCCGAAAGCGCTCGTCTGCCAGGATGCGGTCGATGAGCTCCTGGGCATCGGGCTTCGTGCCGTTCAAAGGTCTCATGGCACCTCCCTCATGCGTTCGCGGCCTTGCTCGTGTATCTACTCAGTCTAGCATAAGAGCAAACAGATGTTCGTATTTTTTGCGCACGCGGTCTCGGTGTGCGACCCCAATGCCTTGGCTCCGCATGCGGGGACTCCTTGGGCACCGCACAATGATTTCTCAAGCATTCTTACAAAAGCGCAAGCCCACCGTAAGGCAAATCGATGGTAGCAAATGGGCAGATAGCAGATGATGTCCTCAGAAACGGATACGTGTCGGGCCCGGTACCCGTCACGTGCGTGGACGTAGTTGTTTTAAGGAGGCATCATGGGCACGCGTAATCCATATGAGGTCGATCGATATGCGGCATGCAGCGGGAAATCCACTCGCGGGATCCGCGGCGCCATTTCCAATGCTGCCGGCATGATTGGCTGTCTGTTCACCATGGGCGCGCTCTTCTTTGGCATGCTCTACGTGCTGTGGAGGGCATCCGGGCATTGAGATGCGCATCGATGAACGGATAATTGTTACGCGTTCCTTTCGCATGAACTGCTGCCGTGCTTAAGGGGCAGACCATTATAATTTCTTCGCCTACAGCGTGCCCCCACGTCGCGATCGATGTGGGGGCGATCATATGAAGAGACGAGGGGATGTATGGAAAAGCCGACGAGAAACGGTCTCGTGCCGAACGATGGCATGAACTCGAAGGACCGTGCTGGCGGAGCATTGACGATACGGGAGCTCATGCCGCTCGTGGGGCTCACGTTTTCCGCGTTCATCTTGAACACCTCGGAGTTCATGCCCATTGGGCTGCTCACCGATATTGCCGGTAGCTTTTCCATCAACGAGGCGACCTGCGGCCTCATGATCACCGCCTATGCCTGGGCGGTGATGCTGTTGTCGCTGCCGCTCATGATGGCCGCATCGCGTATCGAGTTCAAGCGCCTGCTGCTCGGCGTGCTCGTGGTGTTCGCCATCGGTCAGTTCCTCTCCGCTATAGCGCCCACGTTCGCCATCCTCACGCTCGCCCGCATCGTGGTGGCGAGCGCCCATGCCATTTTCTGGTCGATCGCCTCGGTCATGGCGACGCGCCTGGTCGATGTGAGCCACGGTTCGCTCGCCATCGGCATGATCGCCACGGGGTCCTCCATTGCGCAGATCTTCGGTTTGCCCCTGGGGCGCGCAATCGGCCTCGCGTTGGGATGGCGTATGACGTTCGCCGTGGTGGGAGCCATCGCCGTCGCCATTATCGTGTACCTCGCCGCCGCCTTGCCCCTCATGCCCGCGGGGGAGCCCTTTACGCTTTCCCGCTTACCCCGCATGCTTAAGAATCGCCTGCTCGTGACCGTGTACGTGGTCACCATGCTGTTCGCGACCGGCTATTACACCTGCTACAGCTACATTGAGCCCTTCCTGCACCAGGTCGCGTCGTTCGATTCCGGTATGATCACCATGTCGCTGACGGTCTTCGGTTTCGCCGGCATCTTGGGCAGCATGCTCTTTTCCCGTTTCTACGATGGCAAGAGTCGTCCCTTCCTCGCGCTTTCTATTGCCGGAGTTGCTTTGGCCCTGGCGGGGCTCCGCCCTCTGGCAGGGAGCGTCGCTACGGTGCTCGTCATGTTCCTGCTGTGGGGCTGCTGCGGTACGGCGTTCAACGTGGCATTTCAGGCGGAGATCATCAAGGGTGTCGAGGAGGATGAGTCGTCCGTCGCCATGTCGATCTTCTCGGGCCTGTTCAACTTTGGTATCGGTGCCGGCTCGGCGCTCGGCGGCGTCGTTGTGACGAATCTGTCCGTCGGTGCGGTGGGTTTGGTGGGCGCTGCGATCGTCGCAGCGTGCTGGGTCATCACCGTTGCTGGGCTGTTTCGCCTCATGGGGCGTCGCGGCTGTGCTGTGTAGAAGGCGCCCGGGTGCCATTGGGCGCCCGTGCAATCTCCGATGTGAGAAAACATCGGTTTGAAATCCCCTTAGTCGTTTCAAACCCCTGATTTCTCACAAAAATCAGACTGGTAATGTGATTTATCAGAGGTTTGAAATATGGGGCTTGCTTCAAATTCCTGTTAACTCAGCTCGGCGGCACCGTGTTCGAGCTAGTGTATACTGTCGCAAGCTAAAGTGACGCGGTGCGCACCGGACGCTCCGTCAGCGACGGATGTGCCCAGGTGGTGCCCGTATATCCAGGACGGAGAGCGACCTCATGGCAGAACCTATCACCTTGCATACCGGCGGCGTGTACCTGGTGGACGGCGAGACGGTCATCCCCGAGGAATGTGCGCTCGAGGCCGTCGAATCGACGCTCGAGTTCCCCGACCCAGACGTGGCGCGCGAGGGCACGATCGCGTACGGCATCCTCGCCGAGCACAACACGAGCGGCGACATGGCCCATCTCAAGCTGCGGTTCGACGCCCTGGCGAGCCATGACATCACGTACGTTGGCGTCATACAGACGGCCAAGGCGTCGGGCATGACCGAGTTCCCCGTCCCCTACGTGCTCACCAACTGCCACAACACCCTGTGCGCCGTCGGCGGCACCATCAACGAGGACGACCACGTCTTCGGGCTTTCCGCCGCGAAGAAGTACGGCGGAATCTTCGTGCCCCCGCACATCGCCGTCATCCACCAGTACATGCGCGAGATGCAGGCGGGCTGCGGCAAGATGATCCTCGGCACCGACTCGCACACCCGATACGGAGCCCTGGGCACCATGGCCATCGGAGAGGGCGGCGGCGAGCTGGTCAAGCAGCTCCTGTGCGACACCTACGACGTGGCGTACCCGCGCGTGGTCGCCGTGTACCTGAAGGGCGCCCCGCAGCCCGGCGTCGGCCCCCAGGACATCGCGCTCGCCATCATCCGGTCGGTCTTCGCATGCGGCTACGTCAAGAACTCCGTCATGGAGTTCGTCGGCCCCGGCATCGCCAGCATGCCGACCGATTACCGCAACGGCGTGGACGTCATGACCACCGAGACCACGTGCCTCACCTCCATCTGGCGCACGGACGAAGACACGGCCGCCTATCTGCGCGAGCACGGCCGCGGCGGGGATTACCGCGAGCTCAACCCCGCGCGCATCGCCTACTACGACGGCTGCGTCGAGGTGGACCTCTCCGCGGTGCGCCCCATGATCGCGCTGCCGTTCCACCCCTCGAACGCCTTCACCATCGATGAACTCAACGCCAGCCTCCCCGATATCCTGCGCGAGGTCGAGGTCAACGCCGAGCAGGTCGGCGGCGGCCGCGCGTCGCTGTCCCTCGTCGACAAGATCCGCCCGGATGGGCGCCTGCAGGTCCAGCAGGGCGTCATCGCGGGATGCTCGGGCGGCAATTTCACCAACGTGATGCAGGCCGCCCGCGCGCTGAAGGGAAAGAGCTGCGGCAACGGAGAGTTCGCCCTCTCGGTGTATCCGAGCTCCCAGCCCGTGTTCCTCGAGCTGGCGGCAAACGGCGCCGCGTTCGACCTCATGCAGTCGGGCGCCATCGTGCGCACCGCCTTCTGCGGTCCGTGCTTCGGCGCGGGCGACACGCCGGCGAACAATGGCCTGTCCATCCGCCACACCACTCGCAATTTCCCCAACCGCGAGGGATCGAAGCCGGGCGCGGGTCAGCTTACGGGAGTCGCCCTCATGGACGCCCGCTCCATCGCCACGGCGGCGGCAGGTGGCGTGCTCACCGCCGCGACCGACCTTCCCGCGGAGATCTGGGACGAGCATGTCGAGTACCGCTTCGACGCGAGCGCCTACGAGCATCGCGTGTACAACGGGTTCGGCAGGGGCGAGGCGGCGCGCGAGCTTGTGTACGGTCCCAACATCAAGGATTGGCCCGAGATGGAGCCGCTTGCCGAGAATATCCTCCTGCGCGTCGCGTCCAAGATCATGGACGACGTGACGACGACCGACGAGCTCATCCCCTCGGGCGAGACGAGCTCGTACCGATCCAACCCGCTCGGCCTGGCCGAGTTCACGTTGAGCCGCCGCGATCCCGACTACGTCGGCCGCGCGAAGGAGACGGCGGGCATCGAGCGCGAGCGCCTGTCGGCCGGGGAGGGCGCTGCCGCCTCGGTTCCCGCCGCCGTCGCCCCCGTGTTCGACGCGTTGTCCGCCGCGGATGCCCTGGAGGGCGTCGAGCCCGGGGAGGTGGAGATCGGGTCGATGATCTACGCTGTGAAGCCCGGCGACGGGTCCGCCCGCGAGCAGGCGGCGAGCTGCCAGCGCGTCCTCGGCGGCCTTGCCAACATCACGCGCGAGTACGCCACCAAACGCTATCGCTCGAACGTGATGAACTGGGGCATGGTGCCGTTCCAGATGGAGGGCGAGCCGAACTTCGAGGTGGGGGACTACGTGTACGTGCCCGGCATCCGCTCGGCGCTCGACGGCGATCTGGGCGACATCCCCGCATGGGTCGTGCGCGCCGGGGGCGAGGTCGAGGAGATCTCCCTGTTCATCGCTGACATGACCCCCGAGGAGCGCGCCATCGTCAAGGCGGGCTGCCTCATCAACTACAACCGCGACCGCGCTAAGTAGGATGATTGGTGTCGTTCCCGCGCAGTAGCGCGCTGCTCCGTTTGCGACCTGATTCGACTGTCGTCGGTAGAAACGCGTCCGTGTGAAGGGTCTCGTCCGCTTATCGGGCGAGACCTTTTTGCTCATGGCATTGCTGCAGAAGGAATAAAAACGCAAATGCGGGGTTAATTACGGCAACGGCGTGTAGAGTAAAAAAGCGGCAACCCTTTTACCTGCGATTTTCATATACATTCATTGACTTATACTTTTCCGATCCGGATTTTATCCGCGCATTTGTGCTTTTCTCTCCCCTGGGTGTCCCTGCAGATTCCGTGGCGGCACCTTTTTCGGCTTTGTGACGGTGGTTGCCGGGAAAACTCCATAAAGATGATTCGCAGACGTCCCCATGACGTTGCTGCCACGAGAACATGGAGATTAGCGCTATGTCACGAGTTCAGATGGAGCGCCACCTTGCTGGGCAGAAGCTGTCCGGCAAAGTGGCGTTTGTCGCAACGCTGCTGTTTCCAATCCTCGGCGTCGCCTGCCTGCTGCTCTCGGAGCAGGTTGCCGCGCACCTGCCGCACATCCTTGGAGCCGTCATGCTGTTCGTCGGCGCCGCGGATATCTTCACGGACCTGCTCGATAAGGGCAGCGTCCCCGACAAGATCACGGTCGGCACGGATGTCGTCATGATCGTCCTCGGCGTCGTCACCCTGCTCAACACGACGGAGTCGCTCAACGTCATCGCCGTCATGTGGGGCCTACTCGGCCTCGAGAAGGCGGCGCACGAGATCGACGAGTCGCTCGAGGCGCGCGCATCGAGCGGGGAATGGCTCGTGCCACTGGCGACGGGCGCCTTCGAGCTCGTACTCGGCACGATGCTGCTCATCGCCCCCATCGCGAACCTCGGCCATCACGTGCTCCTGCTCGGCCTGGAGCTCATCGTGTTCCCGTTTCACGTGCACGCCGCGAGCTGAGTCGAATCGGTCCAGCTGGACTTTCCGTTTGCATACCACAATCAGCTTCGGACGAGGCGATTTGTCGGGTATCGGTGATGTTTTCGCATAATGTGCACGTTGCAGGTACCATAGGCGGGTATCGAATAATCCCGATCGCTGGGCATGCATGCGCCGCACGCGCGCTCCCGCTCGGAAAGGAACCTCGAAGATGAAGGCTATCATCCCCGCCGCCGGCCTCGGCACCCGCTTCCTGCCCGCCACCAAGTGCACCCCCAAGGAGATGCTGCCGGTCCTCGACAAGCCGGTCATCCAGTACGTGGTGGAGGAGGCCCTCGACCCCGAGGAGGTCGACGGCGCCATCATCGTGACGAGCCCCGGCAAGCCCGAGCTGCTCAACTACTTCCAGCCCGACCGCTCGCTCGAGTCCCTGCTGCGCGAGCGCGGCAAGGCCGGCTACGCCGACGCCATCGCCCATGCCGGCAACATGCCCGTGGACTTCCGCTACCAGTACGAGCCGCGCGGCCTCGGCCACGCCATCCGCTCCGCCGCCGACGCCTGCGCGGGCGAGCCTTTCCTCGTCCTGCTGGGCGACTACGTGGTCCCGAACAAGGACATCTGCGGCAAGATGCTTGAGGTCTCCAAGGCCCATGGCGGCGCGAGCGTCATCGCCGTCGCCCCGTGCGCGCCCGAGCAGGTGGACCGCTACGGCGTCATCGCCGGCGACTGCGTCGGCACCCTCGAGGGCTGCGAGGGAGCGGGGGAGACCGAGCCCGGCGCCGTGTGGCGCATCGGCGGCCTGGTGGAGAAGCCGAGCCCCGAGGCCGCTCCCTCCAACCTCTACATCGTCGGCCGCTACCTGCTGAGCCCGCTCGTGATGGAGCTCCTCGCCAACCAGCAGCCCGGCAAGGGCGGCGAGATCCAGCTCACCGACGCCATGGCGCGCAGCCTCGACCGCGAGGCCATGTACGCCGTCGTGATCGACCCGCTCTCCGGCTACGACACCGGCACCCCCTCCGGCTGGATCGCCACCAACGCCCTCATGGCCGCCGGCGACCCGCGCTTCGCCGACGAGTTCTGGGCCGCCATCGACGAGCGCGGCGGTCTGGAGCGCTAGGCTTCGTCTAGATTCACCCAAAATACATGAACACCTGTTCGATGCATATGCGTTGAGCAGGTGTTTCTCTATAGAAAAAGTTAGCTAGTCCAAAACACCCCATGAGTCAAGCATTTTCTTGCCGAACGGAATCGACCTGCTAAACTAATAGGTTGCCTTACCTGGCGGAGCTATGCGTATAGCCCGTGAGAGCACTGGGAAAGGGTGATGTGCGCCAAGCACCGCCCCGAGGACGACGTGCGGCACGCACCCGTCCGCCCGATATGTGCCAAACGGACGAACGGCCGCGCCCCGTCGGATCAACCGCCTTTCCCAAGAAGGAGGAAACACCTGGTGCCGAAAGCAAACGCTACCAAGACCGTGACCGCCACCGAGCGCACACGCGTCAACTTCGGGAAGATCCCGGAGACCATGGAGCTGCCGAACCTCATCTCCGTACAGAAGGAAAGCTTCGAGCGCTTCAAGGACGAGGGCCTTCGCGACGCCTTTAGGGAGTCCAGCCCCATCCAGAGCCAGAACCACCAGCTCGAGGTGACCTTCGGTCACCACCAGTTCGGCGACCCGTCCCACAGCGTGGACGAGTGCCGCGAGAAGGACATGACCTACCAGGCCCCGCTGTTGACCGAGGTCCGTCTCACCAACAAGGAGACGGGCGAGATCAAGGAGCAGCTCGTCTTCATGGGCGACTTCCCCATGATGACCGACCAGGGCACCTTCATCATCAACGGCACGGAGCGCATCGTCGTCTCCCAGCTCGTCCGCTCCCCGGGTGTGTACTACAGCTCCGAGATGGACGGCGGCAAGCAGGTCTACAAGGCCCAGATCATCCCGGCCCGCGGTGCCTGGCTCGAGTTCGAGGTCGACAAGCGCGACCAGCTCGTCGTCTCCATCGACCGCAAGCGCAAGCAGAGCGCAACGATGTTCCTGCGTGCCCTGGGCATCGCTGTCACCAACGACGACATCTTCGAGCTGCTGGGCGACTCCGACGTCATCAAGCGCACCATCGAGCGCGACACCGCCCTTACCCGCGAGGACGCCCTCATCGAGATCTATCGTCGCCTGCGCCCCGGCGAGCCGCCGACCGTCGACGCCTCCCGTAGCCTCCTCGAGGGCCTGCTGTTCAACCCGCAGCGCTACGATCTCGCTCGCGTCGGTCGCTACAAAGTCAACAAGAAGCTCGGCCTCGCCACCGAGGAAGAGGTCTCCGTCCTTACCGACGAGGACATCATCGCGACTCTGCGCTACCTGCTGAGTCTCGCCGCCGGCGAGCCCGGCTTCAAGGTCGACGACATCGACCACTTCGGTAACCGCCGCATCCGCACCGTTGGTGAGCTCGTCGCCAACCAGTTCCGCATCGGCATGAGCCGTATGGAGCGCGTCGTGCGCGAGCGCATGAGCTCTCAGGACATCGATGAGATCACTCCCCAGAGCCTCATCAATATCCGCCCGATCGTGGCCTCCATCAAGGAGTTCTTCGGCTCCTCGCAGCTCTCTCAGTTCATGGACCAGGCCAACCCGCTGACCGGCCTTACCCATAAGCGCCGTCTGTCCGCGCTCGGCCCCGGCGGCCTTGCCGGCCACAAGTCCGGCTCCAGCCGCCGCACCAACGTGCCTACGGCCGTCCGCGACGTTCACAACTCGCACTACTCTCGTATGTGCCCCATCGAGACGCCCGAAGGCCCCAACATCGGCCTGATCGGCTCCCTGGCGCTGTACGCTCGCGTGAACGAGTACGGCTTCATTGAGGCCCCGTACCGTAAGATCGAGAACGGCGTCGCCACCGACCAGATCGACTGGATGACCGCCGATGAGGAAGAGAACCACATCATCGCTCCGGCGAACACCCCGATCGATCCCAAGACCGGCGAGCTGGTAACCGTCGACGCCGAGGGTAACCTCGTTCGTCCGCACACCGTCGTCGCCCGTACCCGCGACTTCGATGGCTCCTTCGGTGCCCCTGCAGACGTTCCGGTCGAGGACGTCGACTATATGGACGTCTCGCCGCGTCAGATGCTCTCCGTCGCGGCAACGCTCATTCCGTTCCTCGAGCACGACGACGCCAAGCGTACCCTCATGGGCGCGAACATGCAGCGTCAGGCCGTGCCGCTGGTTCACCCGGTCGCTCCCTACATCGGCACCGGCATGGAGGCTCGCGCCGCCATCGACTCCGGCGAGGTTACCTTGGCCAAGCACGCCGGCGAGGTCATCTTCGCCGATGCGGCCAAGATCACGGTGAAGACCTCTGAGGGCATGGACACCTATAAGCTGCCCAAGTACCAGCGCTCCAACCAGTCCACCTGCATCAACCACCGCCCGCTCGTACGTGTGGGCGATCAGGTCGTGCAGGGTCAGCCGCTGGCCGACGGCCCCTCCACCGACCACGGTGAGCTCGCACTCGGCCAGAACCTGACCGTGGCTTACATGCCGTGGGAGGGCTTCAACTACGAGGACGGCATCATCGTCTCCGAGCGTCTGGTCTCCGAGGACCTGCTCACCACCATCAACATCTCCCGCTATGAGCTCGATGCCCGCGACACCAAGCTGGGCCCCGAGGAGATCACGCGCGAGATCCCGAACCTGTCCGAGGACATGCTGTCCGACCTCGACGAGGACGGCATCATTCGCATTGGTGCCGAGGTCAAGGCCGGCGACATCCTGGTCGGCAAGGTCTCTCCCAAGGGCGAGAGCGCGCTGACCGCCGAGGAGCGCCTGCTCCGCGCCATCTTTGGCACCAAGGCGCACGACGTTCGCGACACCTCCCTCAAGATGCCCCATGGCGCTGAGGGTCGCGTCATCGACGTCGTCCGCTTCAGCCGCGAGAACGGCGACGACCTCGCCCCCGGCGTCAACGAGCAGGTCCGCGTCTACGTCGCGCAGCGCCGTAAGATCCAGCAGGGCGACAAGATCGCCGGTCGTCATGGCAACAAGGGCGTCATCTGCGAGGTTCTGCCCGTGGAGGACATGCCTTACATGGCCGACGGCACCCCGGTCGACGTCATCCTGAACCCGCTGGGCGTCCCGTCCCGTATGAACGTGGGCCAGCTCCTCGAGTGCCACCTCGGCTGGGCCGCGGCCTGCGGTTGGGACACCGAGTCCGCCGACTCCGACACGTACATCCCCGGCCCGTTTTTTGTCTCCACGCCCGTCTTCGACGGCGCCCGTGAGGACGAGATCGCCGAGGTTATCCGTCGTGCCAACAAGAACATGCTGAATCTCGCCTCCGAGCGCTTCGGCGAGCACATGAACCCCTCGTTCGTGACCCAGCTCGACGAGCGCGGCAAGACCGTCCTGTACGACGGCCGTTCCGGCGAGCAGTTCCGCGAGCCCATCACCGTGGGTACGTCCTATATCCTCAAGCTCGGCCACATGGTCGATGACAAGATCCACGCTCGCTCGACGGGCCCCTACAGCCTCGTTACCCAGCAGCCGCTGGGTGGTAAGGCCCAGTTCGGCGGCCAGCGCTTCGGCGAGATGGAGGTCTGGGCGCTTTACGCGTACGGTGCCTCCAACGTGCTCCAGGAGATCCTCACGGTAAAGTCGGACGACACGGTCGGCCGCGTCAAGACCTACGAGGCGATCACCAAGGGCGAGAACGTCCCCATGGCCGGTATCCCCGAGTCCTTCAAGGTTCTTGTCAAGGAGATCCGCTCCCTGGCGCTCGATATCGAGCCCATTCGCGATGTCGAGCCCGAGCTGCCCGTCGCCGTCGAGGCCGAGGGCGCTTCCGAGCTCGATGACAATGACCTGCCCTCGATCGACGAGGCCGACACCTCCGCCGATGCGGCCGATGCCATCCTCGATGAGCTCGCCGCCACCACCACCGATAAGGAGTAGTTGACTGTGGCAGATTTCGAAGCTACTGATTTTGATTCGGTAAAGATCTCGCTCGCTTCCGCCGACAAGATCCGCTCGTGGTCGCGCGGCGAGGTCAAGAAGCCCGAGACCATCAATTACCGTACCCTCAAGCCCGAGAAGGACGGCCTGTTCTGCGAGAAGATCTTCGGTCCCGCCAAGGACTGGGAGTGCTCCTGCGGCAAGTACAAGGGCATCCGTTTCAAGGGCATCGTCTGCGAGCGCTGCGGCGTCGAGGTAACCACGGCCAAGGTGCGCCGCGAGCGCATGGGCCACATCGAGCTGGCGGCTCCCGTCAGCCATATCTGGTACTTCAAGAGCCCCGTCTCGTTCCCGATGAGCCGCATGCTCGACATAAAGTCCAAGGACCTCGAGAAGGTGCTGTACTTCGCGAGCTATATCATCACGCACGTCGACTATGAGGCCCGTGAGGCCGACGCCGACGACCTGCGTGAGGAGCTCGCCGCCGACCTGGAGGAGATCGACGCCGAGTGCGCCCGCCAGATCGAGAGCCTCAAGGCGCAGGGCAACCCCGAGAACTTCGACGAGTTCTCCGACGAGGAGCCCCTCACGCCCGAGGAAATCGCTGCGGGTATTGTCGATATCCAGGAGGAGTGCCGCGATGAGAAGGACCTCCGCTCCGAGGCCTTCCAGGCGTTCATGCAGCTCAACGAGCGCGACCTCGTCTCCGACGAGCCGCTGTTCCGCGAGATGAAGCGCTACTACTCCATGTACTTCAAGGGCGACATGGGCGCCGAGGCCATCCGCGACCTCCTCGCCTCCATCGACCTCGAGCAGGAGGCCGCGACCCTCAAGGCCATCATCGCCGACGAGGATTCCCAGAAGCAGAAGCGTGAAAAGGCCGTCAAGCGCCTCGAGGTCGTCGATGCCTTCCTCAAGGGCGGCAACGACCCCGCGAACATGATCCTCGACGTCATCCCGGTCATTCCGCCGGATCTGCGCCCGATGGTCCAGCTCGACGGCGGCCGCTTTGCCGCGTCCGACCTCAACGACCTGTACCGTCGCGTGATCAACCGTAACAACCGACTCAAGCGCCTGCTTGACCTGGACGCTCCTGCGATCATCGTGAACAACGAGAAGCGCATGCTCCAGGAGTCCGTGGACGCCCTGTTCGACAACGGCCGTCGTGGTCGCCCGGTCTCTGGCCGTGGCGGTCGTCCGCTCAAGTCGCTCGCCGAGGCCCTCAAGGGCAAGCAGGGCCGCTTCCGCCAGAACCTGCTTGGTAAGCGCGTTGACTACTCCGGCCGTTCGGTTATTGTTACCGACCCCAAGCTCAAGCTGCATCAGTGCGGTCTGCCCAAGACGATGGCCCTGGAGCTGTTCCAGCCCTTCGTCATGAAGCGCCTGACTGAGCTAGGCAAGGTGGAGAACATCAAGGGCGCCAAGCGCGCCATCGAGCGTCGCGCCTCCTTTGTG
>NZ_DAWDUX010000033.1:3445-25880 GCF_052346665.1 Collinsella sp. | reverse complement strand
TTCCCCATGCTTGACAATGTTATAGGGATTTTCGTCCCGTGCATTTCCCATGTGATAAACCAAGGGGGCTGTCGAGGTTCCTGTCCGTTTGCCGGCGATATACACCCGTCTGCCCGTATAGTATAGACAATATTATATATTAAGAAGATATTAGTAAATATAGGCAGAGAAGGGAGTAAAGAGGTTCCCATGAAGGTATTCAAGAGCCTTAAGGCAAAGGTTGCGCTGCTCGGCGTGTGCGTGGCCTTGGCATGTGGCTTCAGTGGGGCGGCATACGCTTCGTCCCATAATTTCGGCTACACGCTGCCCGGCTTCCAAGAAAATGTTACCGTCCAAGCGGGTACTCGTACCAGTGGATCTGCTTCTGCTAGCGTGAGCGTCAGCAGCGGCGGTACGCGAAAGTGCTGGTTATGGTGTGATGCTCCCAGCGTTGGAACGCGATTGACCGACTCCGTTTTGGTGACGGGTAACAATCAATATACCTTGTCATATTACAACCGCAATTCTGGTAATGTTTATTTGCGTGGTTGCACGGATGGTTGGCAAGATCCCAATTACATCAGTGGTTACGTGAGCTTCTAAGTTCTGTTAACCGATTTGACGAACCGTTTCCTTCTCTGCTTGATCTTCGCGGTCTCCCCCTTCCGTATCATGAGATAGGGGAGACCGCGGCTTTGCGGGAGGTGCAAAATGCCCATGCCGGCTCTGCTTAAGGTGCTATTCCTCCGTATGTTCAGACGGGCTGAATGCAGGATTGCAATTACGGTAACCCTGCTGTGCTGTCTTATCGCTTTTGGCGAAACGTGCTTCAAGTTCTATGGCGCAGACGTGGGTGAATTGCCCTCGGCAGCCTATGCATGGGCGTGGAACATGGACGCAATGCAGGTGAACGCCTCACGTGTGTACCTGTTCTTTGTAATGCCCGTCGCCGCAGCGCTGGTCTTTGCGGATGCCGCCCGACAGGACTTGCGGTCTGGTGCTGCCTGTCTGTTGGCTTCGCGAACATCTGTGACAACCTGCGTACTCGCCTATGGGATAACGAGCTTTATCGGAGCGTTTTTGCTGACGTTTGTGGCACTGGTACTCCTACAGGTGCTTGCGCTCGTTGCCTTTCCTGTGGAGGGGACGTTTGAGGGCTATTTGGGGATGCCTATGTACCTCGATCTCCGAACGCCGGGAGGGCTGTTCGCTGGGATTTGGAATAGTTCGCCCTATGCATACAACATGATTTTTACCTGTGGCGCTGCGTTTTGGGCGGGGGCATCGGCGCTACTGTCGTGCTCGCTGGGAATGTTCATGCGCCGGAATAAGTTGGCGCTGATCGTGCCTGCCGCCATCTCATTGGCGGCGTTCGTGGTGCTTCCGTTAGTGGTTCCGCGCCTTGGCAATCTTCTGCACTTTTATGTGATGTATCCCAAGCTGAACGATCAGGTAATCAGCGTTTTTCGTTTTATTGCGACACCCTGCCTTTGTTTGATTCCGTCGGTGTGCCTCATGGCCGTGGCGTGTAAGCGTGGGAGGGATGTGTTGCTATGATTTCATGGCTGTACGTTCATGTCAAAAGAAATAGAAGTACATGTGGCACCTTGGCGGCAGCTCTCGTATGTCGTCTTTTGCAGATGACGGTGCTTGGCAGGCCTTCCCATGCTGCAGATTCGCTTTTCGATTCGTATCTCTCGATGAACGCTGTCGATTTTGCCACGTTTCTGTTTATTCCGCTGTTTTGCGTCGGCCAGATGCGCTCGCTCAAGTTGTATTCTTCGCCCCAATGCGCTTTGGCTTTGGGGAGCCGCTCGCGTGTGGCGCTGCGCATATGCACAGATTGCGTGCTGACCGGTCTGCTCATGAGCGTTTTGCTACAGGTGACTTCCCTCATTGTTCTGTTTTGGCGGTTCGGGACGATTCCCATGTGGGAGGCGCTGCGTCCCGTCGACTTGGTTCTCCAAGGCGTTGTGTTGGCCAATGCCGGCATGGTGAGCTTTCTTGCTATGTTGGCATTCCATTCCTCGGCGTTCTCTTGCCTGACGGGCATTTTGTATGGGATGTGGGATTTCATGGCCATGAATGTTGTGGGCGGAGGGCTCCCGCCGATTGGATGGAGCTTGGCAATTGTCCCGGACGGCGCCGGTTGGGCGGCGATCGTTGTCCAAGCTGGAGTGCTTGTGTCGTTATCGCTGGTTTTGGGCGTCTTGCTTTGGCTGGCTGCGGGTAAGGTTGACTATCTTGACTGCGGCAGGGGCTTAAGCAAGGCCTAACGTTTCGTTTGAGCCGAAAGCGTAATGGAGGTTGCTATGGATACTGGTGTGGAAGGGCGCAAGGCGAGCCGCGTCGGGGTCCGTGTTTCCGCAGTGTCGAAGACCATCAAGGGCAACCGTGTGCTCGATGGTGTGAGCGCGTCGTTCCCCCTCGCGCGCGTGAGTGGAATTCGCGGGCACAACGGGTCGGGCAAGACGATGCTTTTGCGGGCGATTGCAGGACTGATTTCCATCGATGAGGGATCGATCGAGGTGTTTGGCGAGAAGCTGGATGCGCGAGGCGATTTTCCGGTGGGGATTGGATTCATGGTCGAACCCCTTGAGCTTTGGGACGAGTTCACAGGGCTTGAGATGCTCACGCTGCTTTCGTCGTTGCGTGGCAGGCCGAGAGAGAATCATCTCAGGTCCGCTCTCACTCGCATGGGGCTCGACCCCGATGATCTGCGACGAATTAAGAGCTTTAGCTTGGGCATGAAGCAACGATTGAACCTTGCTCAGGCGCTCATGGATGCTCCCCGCTTGTTGTTGCTGGATGAGCCCACCAACGCTCTGGACGAGGATGGGCAAGAGGCGATTCGACAAGTTCTGATTGAGGAACGCGACCGAGGGACTACGATTATCGTGGTGTCTCACGATCGTGAGGAGCTCGATCGCATTGCCGATGTCCAGTTCATCATGGGCGATGGACGGATACGGGAGGTGTAGAGCAATGAGACCGAGGTCTGTGTCCCGATGGGTGTTTGCGTGGGGGCTTATGCTGGTCGCGGCACTTGTGATTGGGGTCGTTACGCGCATAAGCTACGGCGACGTGTCCGCCCATCCCGAGACGATGGATGGGCTGCCGTATGAAGTGGCGCCCTATTCACAGGAACGGTTTGAGCAATACGCGAAAGGGATGGGCGATGCTAGCACGGCGCAAGCGTTAAGCAATGCTGAGCTTGTCGCTCGTGTTCAGAAAAAGGCTTCTTCTATCTATCGTTACAAGGCATTTGCCTCGGAAATGCGAGTTATGGAGGTGTTGCGCGGAGACGATTGCCTTCAAGGAGTATCAATTGATGTGTATGAGCCCGTTTCCCTGAGAGATTGGGGTGGAACGAGGTGTCTGGTTGCAGTCGACGCATACCAGTTCGGCTCTACTCCAATGCGCGAAGACGAGGAGTACGTGCTGTTCCTCAACCGCGCTCCTCATAATCGTGTGGTGGGCGATGCATGGACGCTTGTAGTGTCGCCATTCGCCAAGATTGCTGCCGACGGCAATCCTACTTGTATGGTCCATGAGGGGGTCGGGGAAAGCATGGAATTGCGCGAACTAAAGGATGCTGACATGGTTGCAGAGAGTGACAGGGACATGGAGGCATATCTTGTTGGTTGCGAAGATGTTCTTAGGAGTCTGGACGTCGAGCGGTAGGATTCGGGGGCTTTCGCCTTGGTGGGTACGGGAAATCTTACGTGATGGCAAGCGAACCTTGCCAGCAGGTTCGATGGTTTTGCGTTGTCCGTGTTTTATGGGGAGCCGGAATGCGCCTCCAGCGTACATGATGTTTCAGTTGTAGCAAACCACTCAGTGCAGCCCGTGGGCTTTTCTTCGACGCGTCTCTTACGCGTGGGCCGTTTGAATGGAGGGGCAATCATGTTTAATTGGCGGCTTTGGGCATGCAAGCGCAAAGGAGTGTGACTGAAAGGAGAGCACGATGCTCACGTATGGGTCTTTGGGCTTCGGTATTCTTGCGGTGGTGGCCCCTCTGGTCCTGTATCGTGCGAGGCGTGCCGAGGTACCCATCTTTTTGAGTATGGCGTCGCTGGCGTGTGTGGCGGCGGTCATGGGAACGAGTGCGCTCGGGGGCGACGATTCGATGTTTTATGACACGGCCCCGGCGTTCATGTACTGCTCCATCACGTTGCTCGTGCTGGTGCTTGCCATCAACGCATGGCTGTTGTGGCGTGCGTTTCGAAAGCATGCTTGATGTCCGCTTGGCGTTGGCCCAGTAGGTTGCCCTGACGAGAGGAGACTTCGATGACGGGTATCGGTACGGCCGAGCTTTCGGTTTCGCTGGTAGTGATTTTGCTGCAGTGGATCATCCCGATCGCACTGGTATGTGTCGCTGCGTATTTCGGCGCGCGCAAAGGCGCCGAGCGTGCGTTGTGCGACAAGCGCGATAACGGCAAGCCGGGTGCCTGATCGCTCGCCCGTGTGGCTGGAGCCGGATTTCGGGCGTCGCTGCGAGATGGTTCGCGGCGGCACCCGATGCCGTTATGGGTCCGCCTTAGTGCCGGTTTGCGCCTTGGCGCCCTTGGGCGGCGCGGTTGCGGGCGTGGGCGTTGGCTGCCTTGTTGGACGCGCCCCCGAACTTGGGCGCGCTGAAGGGCTTTTCCTTGGCGGCGAGCTTGCCGCCTCCAGTGGGCATCTTGCCGGCTTTGCCCGACTTGTTGCCACCTGTCTTGCCGCGCGTCTTCCCGCCGCTCGCACCCGGCTTGGGCGGCACGGGGCGGATGAGGCACTTGGGCCCGTAGCCGATCAGGTCCTCGCGGTCGGCCTTACGCAAGGCTTCCTTCACCAGCTTGTAGTTCTCCGGCTTGCGGTACTGGATGAGCGCGCGCTGCATGGCCTTCTCGTGCGGGTCGCGCGCCACGTAGACGGGCTTCATGGTCCGCGGGTCCACGCCCGTATAGAACATGCACGTGCTCATGGTGGAGGGCGTGGGATAGAAGTCCTGCACCTGTTCGGGCATGTAGCCCATGTCGCGCACGGCCTCCGCCAGCTCCACGGCCTCCTTCATGGTAGAGCCCGGGTGGCTCGAGATGAGGTAGGGCACCACGTACTGCTTGAGGCCGTATGACGCGGAGAGCCTCTCGAATCGCTCGACGAAGGCGTCGTAGACCTCGCGGCGCGGCTTGCCCATCACGCTGAGCACCGCGTCGCTCACGTGCTCGGGCGCCAGGCGCAGCTGGCCGCTCACGTGGTGCTGCAGCAACTCAACTAGGAACTTGTTGGAGGCGTCGGCCATGGTGTAGTCGAAGCGGATGCCGCTGCGCACAAAGACCTTCTTCACGCCGGGGAGCTGCCGTAAGTCGCGCAAGAGCTCGGCGTAGGCGTCCTCATTCGTGTCCATGTTGCGGCACACGCTTGGCCACAGGCAGCGGCGGTTCTTGCATACGCCGTGCGTGAGCTGCTTTTTGCATGCGGGTTTGAAGAAGTTCGCGGTGGGTCCGCCCACGTCGTTGATGTAGCCCTTGAACTCGGGGTCGCGCGTGAGCGCCTCGGCTTCGCGGATGATGCTCTCGCGGCTGCGGACCTGCAGCATGCGGCCCTGATGGAAGGCCAGCGCGCAAAACGAGCACTCGCCGAAGCAGCCGCGATTACTGCTGATGGAGAAACGGATTTCGTCGAAGGCGGGGATGCCACCGGCCGCGTCGTAGTCGGGGTGCCAGTGGCGGGCGTACGGGAGCTCCGACACCTCGTCCATCTCGGCCGTGGTGAGCGGAGCCGCCGGCGGGTTTTGCACCACGTAAACGCCGTTCGGGTAGGGCTCCACCAAGCGCTTTGCGGTGATGGGGTCCATGTTCTGCTGCTGGATGTTGAAGGAGCGCGCGTAGGTAAGGCGGTCTGCCGTTAGGTCGTCCCAGCTGGGGAGCAGCTCGTAGTCGCATACGTTGTCGAGCGCATCTGGCCCGCTCACACGATACGCCGAGCCGTTCACGAAGGTGATCTGATCCACGGGCAGCCCGCCGTCGAGTGCGTCGGCCACCTCGACGATCGAGTGCTCGCCCATGCCGTAGAGCAGGATGTCGGCGCCGGAGTCGAGCAGCACGGAGCGCTTGAGCTTGTCCTGCCAGTAGTCGTAGTGCGCCAGGCGGCGCAGGCTCGCCTCGATGCCGCCGATGATGATGGGCTTGTCCTTGAACGTGCGGCGGATGAGGTTGCCGTAGACCGTGACGGCGCGGTTGGGCCGTGCGCCCGCGACGCCGCCGGGGGTGTAGGCGTCCTCGTGTCGCGGTTTCTTGTTCACGGTGTAGTGGTTGACCATCGAGTCCATGTTGCCGGCCGAGACGAGGAAGCCTAGGCGCGGCTCGCCGAGGGCGGCGATGCTCGCGGGATCGGTCCAATCGGGCTGGCAGATGATACCCACGCGGTACCCGTGCGCCTCGAGGACGCGGGTGATGATGGCCATGCCGAAGCTCGGGTGATCGACGTACGCGTCGCCGCAGACGTAGACGAAATCGCACCGGTCCCAGCCGCGGGCATCCATGTCTGCGCGCGAGATGGGCAGGAACGCCTCGCGCGGCGGGCGCCCCTTGGTGCCCGGACATCGGGCAGGGGTGCGGGAGCTGTCGGCTGCGCTCCTGCCCCGCTTCTTGTTCGATGTGCGAATGGGATTCTTGGCGGGATGCTTGGGCATGATGCTCGCTTCCATCGGTGTCGGTATCGTCCTAGCATACGCCAAGACCGGGCGCGCTCTGTTTTCGGGGAAGGCTATCGTTGGGAAACGCACAGCCGATCGAGGGACGCGGGCAGTTCGAGCAGGGAGGGCAACACCTCGGCGCAAAGCGCGCAGATTTCGTCTGTGGGTTCGTTGTAGTCGGGGACCATGACTACGCGCATGCCCGCTGCGGCTCCGGAACGCACGCCGTTGAAGGAGTCCTCGACGGCGATGCAGAGCGCGGGATCGATGCTCAGACACCCGGCGGCGGCGAAGTAGACGTCGGGTGCGGGCTTGTGGTGCTCGATGTCCTCGTCGAAGACCGCAGCGTCGAACAAGTCCATGAGGCCGAAGCGCCTCATGCTGGCGACGGCGCGCTCGCGCACGCTGGAGGTGGCGAGTGCCACGGCAAGCCCCCGCTCGCACGCTGCCGTCACGGCTTCGGCGGCGCCGGGTTTGAGCGAGAGCTCATCCTCCCAGGTTGCATCGAAGATCTCATGGCGGCGGGTGAAGAGGCGCTCGGTGAACGCGTGATCGCCGAATTCATCGTCGATCATCCTCATGGCGTTGGGGATGCTGCAGCCCACGAAGGCATGCAAGATGTCCTCGGGGATCGTGATGTCAAAATCCCGCGCCGCGCGCCGCCACGATGCCTGGCTCACGCGCTCGGTGTCGATGAGTGTGCCGTCCATGTCGAAAATGACTGCCTGCATGGGTTCCTTTCGAAGAGATGCCTGAGGCAGTATGGTATCAGCTCGTGGCACGGGCCGCGATTTGCAGCAAAACGGTGCGGTCACGAGGAAGGGGTGCGGGGGAAGTTGAGGTTTTTCGTACTCATATTCGGAAAAGCCAAGTACATCTCAAAAAGACGCAATGCTGAGCAGGCATTTTGTCCTTCAAAAAAAGCGATGTACTTCACGGAATGAGAAAACGATACGAAAAACCTCAACTTCCCTGTGGAACACGCCGCTCCGGAGCGCTTCCATAAGAGATGCCGTCTACAGCAACTCGCCGTGCGCGCGGACGTATAGGACCTTGGCGATGCTCGTGAGCAGCAGGTATCCTGCCATCATCGCCGCGAGTACGCCAAAGAACACGCCCGGTAGCGGAACCAGGTCGAGTGCCGAGTTCACGCCCGGGACGTAGGGCATTGCCGTGACGAGGCCCACGCCCAGCATGGTGAGGAGGGTGAGCGAGGCGGCGGGCCTGCTCTGCACAAACGGCAGCCGCTCGGTGCGCAGCAGGTGGATCACGAGGGTCTGGGTCCACATGGACTCGACGAACCAGCCGGTCTGGAACACGAGGGCGAACAGCGCGCGTTGGGCGGGGTCGGTGAGGGCGGCCCAGGGCGCGCCCACCACGAGCGGGCACACGACCCAGAACATCGCCGCGAAGGTCAGGATGTCGAAGATCGAACTCACGGGGCCGAGTCCGAGCATGAAGCTCACGATGCCGCGCGCGTCCCAGGTGCGCGGGCGCGACAGGAACGACTCGTCGACGTGATCCCAGGGCAGCGCGGCGCAGCTCACCGTGTACGCCATGCCGAGCAGGAGCAGCTGCAGCGCGCTCATGGGCAAAAACGGCAGGAACGCGGCCGCCGCCAGCACGGAGAGGACGTTGCCGAAGTTCGAGCTCGCGGTGGTCTTGATGTACTTGATGGTGTTGCCGTACGTGCGGCGCCCATCGACGATGCCATGGGCGAGCACGGTGAGGTCCTTCTTGAGCAAGATGATGTCGGCGCTCTCCTTGGCGACGTCGACGGCGGTGTCCACGGAGATGCCGCAGTCGCTCGCGCGCATGGCGGCGGCGTCGTTGATGCCGTCGCCCATGAAGCCGACGGTCTTTCCGCCGCGCTCGCGCAGCACGTTCACGATGCGCGCCTTCTGCAACGGCGAGAGCTTGGCGAACAACCCCGTGTGCTCGGCGCGCTCGGCGAGCTCCTCGTCGCTGAGCATGTCGATCTCGGCGCCGGTAAGCATGTTCCGGGCGTTGATGCCCACCTGCTCGCACACGGTTGCCGCCACGGCGGCGTTGTCCCCGGTGAGGACCTTGACGGTCACCCCCAGGCCGGAGAGCTCATCGACCGCCGCCTTGGCACTGGACTTGGGCGGGTCGAGGAACGCGAGGTAGCCGATGAGCGTCATGTCGCGCTCGTCGTCGGCGGTGAGGTCGCGGGCGGGCACGTCGTTTCTCTGTGCCACGCCCACCACGCGCATGCCGCGCTCGTTCAGGCCACGCACGCGGTCGAGGATCCGCTCCGCCTGCTCGGGCGTGAGCGGGAGGACGTCGGCGCCCACTTCGACCTCGCTGCAGACGTCGAGCATCTCCTCGACGGCACCCTTGGTGATGAGCTGGCGCTTGCCCGCTTCGTCGGCGACCACCACGCTCATACGACGGCGGTCGAAGTCGAAGGGGATCTCGTCCACAAGGCGCCACTGCACGCGCGCGGCGGCGATGGAGCCGGCTTCGGGCGAGGTGCGTTGCCGGGCCCTGCCCGGGGCGCTCGCATCGGTTCCGTTGAGGGCTCCCGTCGCGGTGTTCCCGGCCCGTGCGTCCATGCTCCGACCGCCCGCCGCCAGCGCCTCGGCGCGCTCGATGATGGCCTCGTCCATGAGGTTGCGCAGGCCCGTCTGGAACAGGCTGTTGAGGTAGGCGTGGCGCAGCACGCGGTCGCTGGGCGCGCCGAGCACGTCGAGATGGCGCTCGAGCACGATCTTGTCGCGCGTGAGGGTGCCGGTCTTGTCGCAGCACAGCACGTCCATCGCGCCGAGGTTCTGGATGGAGGAGATCTCCTTGACCACGACGTCCTTCGCGCGCATGGCCTCGGCGCCGCGCGCCAGGCACGTCGTCACGATGACGGGCAGCATCTGCGGGGTGATCCCCACGGCCACGGAGATGGAGAACAGCAGCGCGTCGAGCCAGTCACCTTTGGTGAGGCCGCAAAGCACGAAGACGATGGGGCACATGACGAGCATGAAGCCCACGAGAACGCGGGAGACCGAGGCCACGCCGGCATCGAAGCTCGTGGTGGTGGGCCGCGCGTCGAGGGCGCTCGCGATGCCGCCGAGGTAGGTGCGGGCACCGGTGGTCACCACCACGCCCGTGCCCGAGCCGCTCTGCACGGTCGTTCCGGCGAAGGCGAAGTTCGTGCAGTCGTCGATGACGAGCGCGCGGCCCGCCGGCTCGGCTATGGCCGCCGGCGTCTTCTCGACGGGGTCGGACTCTCCGGTGAGCGCCGCCTGGGTGAGGAAGAGGTCCTTGGCGGTGATGATCCTCAGGTCGGCGGGGATGATATCGCCCGCGGCGAGCTCGATGAGGTCACCCGGGACGACATCTGCCAGCGGGATCTCGGCAGCTCCGGTGTCCTCGCGCACGCAGCGGCAGGTGATGGAGACGAGGCCCTTGAGGGCGTCGGCCGCCGCCGCACCGCGCGTGTCCTGCCAAAACGAAATGCCACCGGAGATGAGCACCATCACTCCGATGATGATGGCGGTGGAGGGGTCCTCGTCACCGGGGGCGGCGAGGTAGACGTTGGTGTAGAGCGAGATCGCCGCCAAGGCGAGCAAGATGAGGGTGAACGGCGTGAGGAACGCGCGGGAGAGGCGCGCGGCGAGTGGGTCGTGGTGCTCGGGCGCGATGATGTTGGCGCCGTGCACGGAGCGGATGCGATGGGCCTGCTGCTCGGTGAGCCCGCGCGGGCCGCAACCGAGCAGGTCCATGACCTCCGCGGCGTCGAGCATCCCGATGTGCGCGATCTCGGGGTCGAGGCCCTCGGTGCGGCGCGCGGCGGCTGCCGAACTCACGCTGTGGCGGACATGCGCACTCACACTGCCGATGATGCGGTGGATGCCGCGGCGCATATGGGTCTTTGTGGGGCGGGCGATCCCGGAGACCGCGAGGGGGTTACGGCCGAGGTTCGCCTGCTCGTTTTGTACGGTGTGCTTCATCCAGGTCATGAGGCACCTCCTTGACGTCGTGCTCAGCGCTGCTGAGCCGGTTGTCCAATTACCGGGGAGGTGCGCCCATGCAGAAACGGCGATGCGACGTTTGCGAGACGTTGCGTTGGAATTCAGGATGGGAAATGCGCCGAAAGGATGCTCTCGAAGCACAAACGAGCCGATTGTGGCAGTTTCAGGCAGCGAGAGTTAACTCTCGCGGAGCTCGTTGCTCGTCAGTTGTCTTCGATGTCCGCGACACGCTCGGTGCCGTCATGGCGCAATCGGGGTTTCGCCGTCTGCGGGGCGCAGCTACTGGCAGGGTGGTCCATGACGCACCTCCTTCAATGTCACGGCCGTGGCCTTCTTTGAGAATCGGACGCTAGTGTAGACCGGCCTACATGGTTGTCAAGCGCGATTCTACTCTAATCCATAAATTAGGTAGGTTTGTAAAGGAAGGGTAAAGCTGCGGAGCTGATAACCTCAATTTGGGGCAGGCATGCAATCGAGGCCGAGGAATCAAGACCCTGAACCGAGGATAAGCTGATGGCTATCGGTTAAATCTTCGCGGTGCTATCGCGCGCTGTGCGCATGGCATATGCTGTACAGGTGCCGGACATCATGACGTGGCCGGCGCGAGAAGAGGGGAGAGGTTCGTGCAGCGCGCGAAACAGGTTTCCGAGTCCATCGAGCTCGGCATCATCTTGGCTTTGGTCGGCGGTTTCATGGATGTGTACTCGTACATGGGGCGCGATGGCGTGTTCGCCAACGCGCAGACGGGCAACATCCTGCTCGTGGGCGTGCATCTCTCGGAAGGCGATTTCGCCGTTGCCATGCGCTATCTACTCCCGGTGCTGTGCTTCTCCGTCGGCATCATGCTGAGCGACCTCGTGCATGAGCGCTTCGCGAGTGTCATGCATTGGCGGCAGCTCACCGTGCTCGTCGAGGCGGTCATCCTGCTCGGCGTCGGCCTGCTCTCGTCTGAGTACAACATACTGGCCAACGGCCTCACGTCGCTCGCCTGCGGCATGCAGGTCGAGAGCTTCCGCAAGATCCACGGGCGTGGCATCGCCACCACCATGTGCATCGGCAACCTGCGCAGTGCCCTGCAGAACGTCGACGACTACATCATCACGCACCAGCGCGGTTTCCTCATGAACGGAGTCCTGTACTTTGGTGTCATCGCCGTGTTCGTGTGCGGCGCCGTGCTGGGCAATTGGTGTCTCGAGCGTTTCGGCCTGTCCGCCATCGGCATCTGCTCACTGCTGCTGCTCGCGGCGTTCTTCTTGATGTTCACCGACCGCGAGGCGGCGGCGGAGTAGGCCCCGGCGTGCCTTGGCCCGCCGCAAATGGCCCGCGTACAATCTACTGCACATGGGTAGAATAGTATCACTACAGTGATATAGCTAGGAGGCCCCATGGAGTTGTGGCACGGATCACCGGAAATCGTGCGGACGCCCCTGCGGGAGCTGTGCCGGCCCTACAACGATTATGGGCCAGGGTTTTACTGCACGCCCCATGCTGAACTGGCGCGCGAATGGGCGTGCCCTCAGCGCGGGAAAGACGGTATCGCCAATCGCTATGAGCTCGATCTAGGCGGGCTGGGCATTCTCGACCTAGAGGCGGAAGGGTGCTCCGTGCTGACCTGGCTCGCGGTGCTGGTGAGTAATCGCCCCGTGCAGGTTTCGAGTCCGATCGCGCGTGACGGCATGGAATGCCTTCGCCGTGTGTTCGGCATCGACCTCGAGCCGTACGACGTTGTTCGCGGTTACCGGGCGGATGACTCGTATTTCTCGTTTGTCCGGGCGTTTTTGAACAACACGCTGTCGGTTGCGCAGGTCGGTCGTGCCATGCGGCTTGGGGGACTGGGGAGTCAGGTGATGGTGCGCAGCGAGCTCGCCTTCGGACGGCTTTGCTTCCGGGGATATGAGACGGTCCCCGCATGTGAGTATTATCCGCTCCGCATGCGCAGGGACGCGTCGGCGAGAAGAGCGTTTCAAGACGAGCGCACGGCGGCGGATCTGGACGGTCTGTACATTCGCGACATTCTGCGCGAGGAGGTGGGCCCTGATGATCCGCGCATACGATGAGGTGTACCTGTCTGACGCGATGAACACGTTGGGCGAGTTTTTCGACTACGCGGTGAACGACCACGGTGCCGAGGGGGACGAGATCGCCGACCTGTTCTGCATGAGCGAACTGGCACGGTCGTTTGGCCGAGGCGAGCCATGGGCCGTCGCCGGCTTGTGCGGATGCGAGCTGTTCGTACGCCTGAGCAGGGAGTTCGGATATTCCGTTGAGGGATTGGTCGCTCCTTGCGCGCGCATGGGGAAGACGCGGGAGTACTGGCTCGGCTGGATCGCGGCGTATGTGCAGTGGAGGCTGGACGTGCCCTTCGACAGGCTGTTTTCTGCCGTGCCATACGACGAGCTGCTGGCCATGTACGATCCGTGGCACGAGGCGTCCGAAGAACGGGTGGCGAAGCTTGTTGCAGAGAGAATCGAGCAGGCGAGAGGGGAGACGCGTCTCGCCGCGATGCGCAAGCGCCTGGGGCTGAGCCAGCGCGAGTTGGCGCATCGGTCGGGGGTGTCCTTGCGTTCCATCCAAATGTACGAGCAACGAAACAAGGACATCAACCGCGCCCAGGCATGTTCGGTGGCGGCGCTATCCCGCGTCCTACATTGCACCATGGAGGATCTACTTGAGGTCGAGCTGGGGGAGTCGGCGATATAGGCGTCCAACGGTTGGCGGCAATTCCAGTTCTATTGCATGTCCACCGCTCTCCCCGTCACGAACGGCCGGAGATCTGGGATGTCGAATTATTTGCAACGAATAGACCCCTGAATCGAATATAGAAGTAGATGGGGAGGTGATGAGATGGAGCTGGGAAGCGTTTTTGGTTTGGACGAGTCGCTCGGGGCAAACGCGGCGGCGCGGCGCGATGCGAGGCTGGTACGGGCGATTGTGCGCACGGGTTCGCGCGCCAAGGCGGACACGCTGGTGCGCGCGTATTACGACGAGATGCTGCGGTTCGCACTGAGGCAGATCACATCCGCGGAGGACGCGCGCGACGTGACGCAGGAGATTTTCGTGGCGGCGCTGCGTGGACTGCCGGGGTTCGACCCGCGTCGCGCCTCGTTTCGCACGTGGCTCTATCGTATCGCCTCGAACAAGGTGATCGACTGGTTGCGATCAAGCCGCTCGACGTCCGCAACGGTGTCGCTGGACGAACTCGATCGCGAGGTTTCCGATGGGTGCGACGAGATGGGGGAACTGTCGGAGCTCGCTGCGAATTCCGCGCGAGCCGCCCGCATCGGCGAGCTCCTCTGCACCTATCCGGATGACGTGCAGCGCATCGTGCGGTTGCGCGTATATGCGGAGCGTCCATTCGGCGAGATCGCGGAGGTCGCAACGGCATGGTGCTGCATTGCGTACCGCCATCAAATGCGTTGTGATCTCAAGACGAGGTGAGCGTCGGGGAGGCAGATGGGCTACTTGATCGCACGCACCACGGTGCCGCCGCCCAAGACGACGTCGCCGGTATAGACCACGACGGCTTGGCCGGGGGCGATGCCGCGTTCTGGTTCGTC
The DNA here is from genome assembly GCF_052346665.1 of Collinsella sp. Taxonomy (NCBI): domain Bacteria; kingdom Bacillati; phylum Actinomycetota; class Coriobacteriia; order Coriobacteriales; family Coriobacteriaceae; genus Collinsella; species Collinsella sp. The sequence continues at coordinate 11,682 of NZ_DAWDUX010000033.1, read as the reverse complement.
GAAGACGAGCTCGAACGTGGCATCGTCGCCGCTCGTCGCCCGGCATAGGCGCGCAGGCTGGGCGGGGTGGCGGTAGCGGATCTTGGCGCGAACGGGGAGACCCTCGGCCCCCGCCTCATCCAGCAGTTCTTCCATGACGTGAGCAGGTGCGCTCCAAATCCAGTCGTCCGCGATGAGCCCGTGCGCCATGAGGTCCTCAACCTCGCCCAGGGTGACGGTATTCGCCACGGCGTCGATGCCCGTCACGTAGACGGGGTGCGCGCATGCCACGCCCAGGCCCTTGCGCTGGCCCACGGTGTAGCGGATGGCGCCCTGGTGGCGCCCCAGCACCTCGCCGTCCGTGTTCACGATGTCGCCCTCAGGCAAAGACACGCCGTTGCGTTGCTCGATGTAAGTCGCGAAGTCGTTCTTGGGCACGAAGCAGATGCCCTGGCTGTCGCGTTTCCCGGCGTTCTCGAAGCCCTGCTCGCGAGCGATGCGGCGCACGTCGCGCTCCTTGAAGAGACCGCCGAGCGGCAGCAGCGTATGTGCAAGGCGCTCCTGCGTGAGCGAGTACAGGACATAGCTCTGGTCCTTCGAGGGATCGAGCGCACAGGAAAGCGCGCGCACGACCTCCGGCCCGTCGTGTCGATTGACGATGGCGGTGAGCAGGTCCGCCTCGGTTGGGGGGATGTCGGCGTACGGGGCATGGTCGAGCGCGCCGATCTGCGCGTAATGCCCCGTGGCGATGTAATCGCAGCCCCGCTCGCGGGCATGCGCCAGGAGGGCGCCGAACTTCATATGCCGATTGCAGTCGATGCAGGGGTTGGGCGTCCGTCCCGCCTCGTAGGTGTGCACGAACTTCTCCACCACGCGCCGTTCGAAGGTCGCGCGCATGTCGATGACCTCGTGGGCGAAACCCAGGCGGTGGGCGATGGCGGCGGCGTCATCGGCGTCCGAGCCGCTTCCGCACGCCCCCGGCGCGGCGTCGCCGTGCAGCAGCATGGTCGCGCCGAGGCAATCGTAGCCCTGCTCCTTGAGCAGGAAGGCGGTGACGCTCGAGTCGACGCCGCCGCTCATGGCGACGAGTACGCGCTTACGGGTCATGGGGCTCCTTGGTGTTCGGATGGTCGGTATGAGTACGGGCGCGGCTGCCTACTCGGTGAAGAGCGCCGTGGAGAGGTAGCGCTCGCCCGTGTCGGGCAGGAGGGCGACAATGGTCTTTCCCGCATTTTCGGGACGCTTCGCGAGCTCGAAGGCTGCCCATACGGCGGCGCCGGAGGAGATGCCCACCAGTACGCCCGCTTTGCGCGCGAGCGCACGGCCCGTTGCGAGGGCGTTCTCGTTCTCTACGGGAATGATCTCATCATAGACCGCGGTGTCGAGCACCTTTGGCACGAAGCCCGCGCCGATGCCCTGGATGGCGTGCGGGCCCGCCGCGCCGCCCGAGAGGACCGGCGAGCTCGCGGGCTCGACCGCGACGACGTGGACGTTGGGGTTGCGGGACTTGAGGTAGCGACCCACGCCGGTGATGGTACCGCCGGTGCCCACGCCTGCGACGAAGATGTCGACCGCCCCATCGGTGTCCTCCCAGATCTCGGGGCCGGTCGTGGCCTCATGGGCGGCGGGGTTGGACGGGTTGGTGAACTGGCCGGCGATCCAGCTCTTCGGCGTGGCTGCCGCCAGCTCTTCGGCGCGTGCGATAGCGCCCTTCATGCCCGCGGAGCCCGGGGTGAGGACGAGCTCGGCACCGTAGGCGGCCAAGAGGGCGCGGCGCTCGGCACTCATTGTCTCGGGCATGGCGATGATCAGGCGGTAGCCACGCGCGGCGGCCAGCGCGGCGAGGCCCACGCCGGTATTGCCGCTCGTGGGCTCGATGATGGTGTAGCCGTCGTGCGGTGCGATGAGGCCCGCCGCCTCGGCCTCGTTCAGCATGTTGAGCGCTACGCGGTCCTTGACGGAGCCGGCGGGATTCTGGCGCTCGAGCTTGACGAGGACGCGCGCGTTGACGTTGGCCTCGCGCTCGAGTTGTGTCAGCTCCAGCAAGGGGGTATGTCCGATCAGCTGGTCGATGGATGCGTAGACGGCACTCATGGCGATCTCCTAACGTGAGGCCCCGCCCTCTGAGGGGGTGAGGTGCTTGCCTGTATGATACACGCGGACCATGGTACGCACCCCTTCAATTACATACCAATTATATAGGGAATAGGTAATCAATCTGAAACATGACGTTCATTTCCGCAGGAGTCGGCTGAAAAAACCATCGTTGCCTATAAAGGAAGGGGGGTTGTCTGTTATCCTTCGACATACCGGACCACTGCGAAGGGAGCACGGACATCATGTTGGTCTCCACAAAGGGACGCTATGCCCTGCGCGTCATCGTCGATCTTGCAGAGCACGCTTCGGAGGGCCGTATTCCGCTCAGGCAGATTGCCGACCGTCAGGGAATCTCGGAGAAGTACCTCGAGAACATCTTGTCGACGTTGGTACGTCACGGTATTTTGTCGGGGCTGCGCGGCAAAGGCGGCGGTTACTGTCTCACGCGTGAGCCCGATCAGTTCACGGTGGGGGAGGTCCTGCGTCTGACCGAGGGCTCGCTTTCTCCCGTGTCGTGTCTGAGCGAAGAGCACAACACCTGCGAGCGCGCGGCTACCTGCCGCACGATTCATGTGTGGAGGGAACTCGATCATCTCATCGAGGACTATCTGGAGGGCGTGACCATAGCCGATCTGATGTGCGCTCATCCGGAGGCGGAAGAATAGCCGGCCGCTTGCCTTAATCCTCGGTCACCACGCCGAGAATCGTGCACATGATGCTCACGATGATGCTGCCTATGAGCGCAGATCCGAATCCGGCAATGGAGATACCCGAACCGAGCAGATTCACTGAGAGCCAGCTTGCGAGTTCGAGCATGAAGCTGTTTACCACCAGCTGGAAGAGCCCCACGGTAAGACACGTGAGCGGCAACGAGATGACGGTGATGAGAGGCTTGACCAACGAGTTGACCAAGCCGAGAAACAGCCCGACGAACGCGAAGCTGAGCCAGGGATCCGCCGCTCCGAACGGAGCGATGCCGGGGACGAGGAACGTGGCGATGGCGATGGCGATGGACGTCAGGAGCCAGTTGAGGAAAAAGCGCATGAGAGGCCTCTCGGTCTGCGTGCGACTCGGATACGCGATGACGGATCCGAGGACGTGGCGCGCACGCTAAGATAATGGTACGCGGCCGTGGCATCGCCATGGCCGTTCTCGGATATTCTACCCAAAGCCCCGTCATTCCGACGGACGTGCGAGGAACGCCATGCAGCAGTACACCTATGCGCAGATCGAGACGGCGGAGCCCTATCCCGGCGAGGACGGCTCGCGCGTCATCTCATTTTTCGTCTTCAACACCGATGTGCACTTCCACGTGTATTGCGGGGACGGTCGCGAGAGGTCGGAAGACGAAGGTGCCGGGCGTACCGTCGAGGCACTCGATGACGCCTTGCGGGCATGCCGGGATCGGTGCCTCTTCTTTGAGCGCCATCTATCGCGGACTCGATCGGATTCGGATATCTCCCGCGCCCATGCCGCCTCCCCCCATCCGATCGATGTCGCGCCCGAGACGGCCGAGCTTGTGCGCCTGGCTTGCGGGTACTGCGCGCGAAGCCGGGGCTGCTTTGACATCACCATGGGGACGGTGACGCGCCTGTGGGATTTTCACGAGGGAGTTGTTCCGAGCGCCCTGGAGCTTGCCCGTGCGTTGCCACATGTGGACATCGACGCGATACGCGTGAGCGCGCCCGACGAGGCGCCCTGGCTTGCCATCGAGGACCCCGCATGCTCTCTCGACGTAGGCGGGGTCGCCAAGGGCTACATTGCCGACGATCTTGCTCAGCTGCTCGTGGCCCACGGCGTCGAGCGCTTTGCGATCAACTTGGGCGGTAACGTGGTCGTGCGCGGCGGACGTCCTGCCGATGAGGCGTCGCGCCCTCCCGTGCATGCCGGTGACCCTTGGAAGATCGGCATCGTGAATCCGCGCGACCCCGCCCACTATCGCGCAATCGTGGACGTGGCGAATGGGTCGGTCGTGACGAGCGGCCTGCACGAGCGCCGCTTTTCGAAAGGCGGACGGACGTATCACCACATACTGAGTCCCGTTGACGGCATGCCCGCGCACACGGACGTCACGAGCGCGACGATCATCGCCGACCGTTCGCTTGACTGCGATGGCTATTCGACGACGGTGCTCATGCTCGGCATGGATGATGGGCTCGCCTTTGCCGAGAGCATCGATGGCGTCGAGGCGGTGCTCATAAGTGATGCGGATGAGGTGCGCTGGACATCCGGAATTGCCGAGCGTCTCTCACTCGTCCCCACGCTCCCAAGCTGGTGACGCGTGCCGCTCGCGGATGACATCGGTGCTTTAGCACGCTAGTGTGCTAAACTTCGCCTTGGCAGTAGGGTTACTGCCAAGTACATTGATGATGCCTGGTGGTGACCATGAATATAGAAAAGATGTTCGAGCGACCCGATGTCGATCAGCTCGTCGAGGCGTTCCGTCTCGTCGAGGGCCCCGATGAGATTCGCGCATTCCTCACCGACCTGTGCACGCCGCGCGAGATCTGCGACTTCGCGCAGCGCCTGCAGGTCGCCCGTTATCTCGACGAGGGGGAGCCCTATGTTGAGGTGCAGGCGCGCACGGGAGCCTCGTCGACCACGGTGAGCCGCGTTTCCAAGGCGCTCAACGGCGAGTACGGCGGCTATCGCGGTATCCTCGTCAAGCTCGGCGATAATTAGCGCGTGCCGACAACTGCCAAAGCCCGCCCCTCGCAGTCACGAGATTGCGGGGGGCGGTTTCTTTTGCGCGGCGGACGGGGACCAACCGCCGCATCGATCGCATGGGGTTTGCCCGCGCCACGCGAACGTGTCCGCGCGGGCGTGTAGGATGGAATGACGAGACTTCTATCGAGGATGGGGACATGGGGCTGAAGGTCTACACGACGCAATCCGCATCGACGCTCACGGGCGCCGAGGTATCGTTGCTTGCAGGAGCGGCGCGCGAGCACGGCCGCGCCACGCTGCTGGTGCCCACGTTCGCCGAGCGGGACCTGTGCCGCCGCGCCCTGGCCGACGCGCATGTCGGCACGGGCGTCGACGTGGCGACGCCCACGACGTGGATCGAGGGGATGTGGGAGCTGTTCGGCGACGGTCGCCGCATCGTGGCTCCGCTCGAGCGCCGCATGCTCGTCGCCGCGCTCATGGCCGGCCGCAGCGCCGCCTTTATCGCGCCCCTGCTGGGCAATCCGGGCACGGTGCGGCTCGTTTGCCAGATTGCCGAGGCGCTGCTGCCCGAGATCTCCGCCCCCGCGGCGTCGGGAAAGGAACTGCCCGAGGCCGGCAATGACGCCGAGCGCGTCGTGTTCTCATTGGTGCGCGATTACGCTGGCATGCTCGAGGCGCGCGGGCTCGTCGAGGCGTCGGAGGCCGCCCGCCTCTTGGCGCGGCTCGTCGACTCCGAGGCGCCCGCGTGCGCGCGTTTCGTCGCCGTGCGCGACGTCTCCCGCCTGCCCGGACATGTGATGCGCCTGTTGATGGCCGTCGCCGGCGTGGGCGAGGCAGCTGTGCTGCTCAACCCCGACCAGCGATCCCTCGCCGCGGGACTGCCCACCCCCGTCGAGGTGGTCGGGCTCGATGCGCTCGCATCTGCCCCGCGCTTCCAGGGCGACCCCGAGTTCCTCGAGGTCGCGGGCCCGCATGCTCGCGGAGCCGCCTACGCGCGCGCCATCAGCGGGCTCGTGGCGGACGGCCGTGATGTGGTGGTTGCCTCCGCTCGACCGTCAGACGTGTTCGATGAGGTCTCGCCCCGTTTGGCGGCTCGTGGGATCTGCTCGGAGTGCGCTCTCGTGGCACGGTTCGGTGACACCGAGGTCGGCCGTCGCTTCACCTCCCTGTCCGACGTGGTCGCCCGCATGAAGGAGGCGGGGGAGGACCCCGAACGCGCCGCGACGTGGTGGCCCGCGCCGGAACTCACCGATTGGCTCTATTCGCCGCTCTCCGGCATGGACTCCAATTCCGCGCGGAAGTTCGATAAGAAGATCCGCTCCAATCGCTCCCTGACGCCCGAGGTGGTTCTGCGCGCCCTGCAGAGCTACCAGAGCCAGACCGCGACCATGCGCCAGCGCTCCGAGCATTCCGGGCCCTATGCCCAGGTCCCCGCCGTCTGCGCGAGTGTCGTCTCGTATCTGTGGCAGGAGCGCCCCGTTTCGGCGCTCAAGGCCATGTGCGCCGTCGCTGCGGCGCTTCCCCCGAGCGCCTTCGGTTGGAGGGATGGGTCGGTCCGCGCCGGCCTCGAGGCCACCATGGCCGCCAAGGCCATCGAGGCCCTGGCGGATACCGCCCGTGAGATGGACGTCCCCCAGTCCGTGGCCGTGACGGTGTTGGACGGCCTAACCGTATCCGCCCGTCGTCGCGCCGAGTCGAGCGGCTTTGCGCATGCGGGCCCCGATGGGGGCGCGACGGCGCCCTGCGTGCGATTCATGACGCTCGCCGATGCCGCCCTGCTGCCCGCGGGCTCCGTGGACGCCGTCTTCATCGCCGATGTCGACGTCGACAATTTCTCGCTCGCGCACGAGGAAGGGGCCCTCGAGGCCCTTTCCGCCAAGCTCGGCGTCGCTCCCGTCGAGCTCGAGCCGGCTGCCCGCCTGCGCGACCTGTTCGACCGGGCGTTGGCCGCGGCGCGCTTTCGCGCAATCCTCGCCCGCGTCACGCATGACCGCCAGGCGAAGGACCGTTACCCCGCCGCGATGTGGACGGAGCTGGCGGCTGCCGTTCGCGCGTCGGGGCGTGTCGCGGATGTCGTCTCGGCGGGCGAGGGCGATATCGTGGGGGATCTCGACATCGCCGCCGGCGCCGGCCTGGCTTGCGAGCGGGTGGCGTGCCTGCCCCCGCAGGAGCTGGGGAAGGACGCCCTCCGTCATCTGGTGCTGTACCAACGCGACCCCGCCGACCCGTCCCGTCTCGTGCCGCGCCAGCTGTCCGCCTCGCAGATCGAGAGCTATGCGACCTGTCCGCTGTGCTGGTTCATCTCATCGCGCGTCCGCCCCCAGTCGCTTGATGCGGGGTTCGGCAATATGGAGAAGGGCAATTTCGTTCACGACGTCATGCATCGCCTGCACGCCGAGCTCATCGAGGAAGGGATCCCGCGCGTCACGCTCGAGAATCTCGCGGGGTGCCTGGAGAGGCTGCGGAGCGTGTTCGATCGCGTCCGAGCCGAGCATGCGCGCAACAAGACCTCGAGCTCCGGCGCGCTCGTCGCGCACTCGGCCCTCGAGCGCGCGCAGGTGGATGAGATCCTTCCGCAGCTCGAGGCGGTGGTCCGGTACGAGGCCGAGGCGCTCGCGCCCTTTGCGCCGGAATACCTCGAGTACTCTTTCAACGGCCTCGGGGTCGAGTACGCCGGGCGCCCGCTCGGCGGGCGCATCGACCGCGTGGACGTCGATGCCGAGGGACGCGCGATGGTCATCGACTACAAGCACCGCGCCGACGTCAACGCCTTCAAGCTCTCCGACCCCACGGTGGCGAAGCGCGACGGCACCGTCCCGGCGGATGACCCCGACTGGCTGCCCGAGCATACGCAGGCGCTCATCTACGCGCAGGCGTTGCGTCACTCCGAGCTCGCCCTCGACGCCCGCGGAGCCCTCTATTTCTCGACCAAGGGCGGCGCCCCCGCCATGCGTGGCGCCGTTTCCGAGGAATTCGCCGAGGTCGAGCGTGGCGACGGCCGCGTGCCCGGCCTGCGGACGGGCTTCCCCGACACCGAACGCGGCGGTTCCATGAGCTTTGACGAGCTGCTCGACCGCGTCGAGCGGACCATCGCGCGCAAGCTCGACTCCCTCGAGGCGGGAGACGTGGCGGCGGCGGAGAAGCCAGGCGCGCGGTGCGCGTTCAATCACGACCTTGGATTCGAGCGGAGGGACGCTTAAACGATGGATCTTTCCACCCTCATGCCGCAGCAACGCGACATCGTGACCACCCTCGACCGCCCGCTGTTCGTTTCGGCGGGCGCGGGCTCGGGCAAGACCTTCACCCTCACGCGCAGGATCTTGTGGGCGCTCTCGCCCGAGTCCGGCCCCTTCATCCGGAGCCTCGACCAGGTGCTCGCCATCACGTTCACCAAGGATGCGGCGGCCGAGATCCGCGAGCGCGTCCGTGGCGCCCTTATCGAGGAGGGGATGGCCGACGTCGCCCTGCAGGTCGACGACGCCTGGATCTCGACC
>NZ_DAWDUX010000033.1:0-3435 GCF_052346665.1 Collinsella sp. | reverse complement strand
CGGCATGTGCTCGCGCATTCTACGCGCCCATGCGCTCGAACTCGGCCTCGACCCCGAGTTCACGGTGCTGGATGAATCCGTCTCCGGCCCACTCATGGATCGGGCGGTCGATGCCGTGATCGGCCGTGAGCGGGACGGTTTGGGCGCGCTGAGGGAGTGGTTCCCGCTCACCGGCGAGCTCGACCCTTCCGGTTTCGAGGCGGGCACGAGTGCCAGGCGCCTGGTGCGCGTGCTGCTCGAGCGCGCGAGCGCCTCGCGCCACGGCTTCGACGACATCGATTTCGTCCGCGGCACGGCGGACTTCTCCGGCCTCATGGACGCCTATCGCCAGTGCCTCGGCGCGAGTGCCAAGGCGGCAGAGACCGCGCGCATCGCGCTGGACGCCCTCGAGGCGTACGAGAGCGGCCCCCAGACGCGCGGCGACCTCGCTTCCTGCATGCTCGCCTGCGGCATGCCCCGTCCGAGCAAGGCCTTTCCCAAGGAGCAGGTTGCCCTGCTCAAGGCGGAGGCGGCCGATGCCTTCGTCAACGCCTATCTGGCCCTCGGCGGCCCCGCACTCGATGAATTGCTCGCGCTCGCCCGCGCCGTCGGCGACGAGTATGCCGCCCTCAAGGCGGAGCGCTCGGCGATCGACAACAACGACCTCCTCCGTCTCACCTATGAGGCGCTGCGCGACCATGCCGACATCCGCGAGGCGTACGCCGGCAAGTTCGCGATGGTCATGATCGATGAATTCCAGGACACCGACCAGCAGCAGGTCGACCTCATCAACTTCCTTACGGGCGAGGGCGGTCGCGCCCTGTGCACCGTCGGCGATGCCCAACAGTCCATCTATCGATTCCGCGGCGCCGAAGTCGAGGTCTTCCGTCGCGCGCAGCGCCGTATCGAGGATGAGGCGGCCGCGGGATCCGTAGGATCCGTGGTCGAGCTCGTCAAGAACTTCCGAAGCCACGCCGAGGTGCTCGAGTACGTCGCCCGCATCTTCGACGGCGGGAAGGGCGGCATCATGCCGGGCCTCCTCGATTTGCTCCCGCACGACGGGCGCGTCGACGGTCTGCGGGTCGCGGGCGCCTCGCGTCGTCAGGCCCTGCTTGTCGCGGGCGGCACCACCGAGGAGCGCACGGCGGCCAAGGCCGAGGCCATCGCCCGCCGGTTCCGCTCGCTCGCCGATGCCGGTCAGTCCGTGGGGGGCATGGTGCTGCTGCTGGGCGGCATGCCCCGCGCCGGCGTGTACGCGGACGCGATCCGCGCGCAGGGTCTCGACTGCGTGATCAGCGGCGGATCGGTGTTCGCCTCCACGGAGGAGGCCAAGACCGTCCGCGCGCTCGTGCACATGCTCGGCAACCTGGCCGATACCGCGCACGGCCTCGCCCCCGTGCTCGCCTCGCCGCTGTTCGCCCTGGGCGTCCAGGAATTCCTTGCCCTGGCCACGGCATGGGATGCGCAGACCGGCGAGACCCGTCGCCGCAATATCGAGCTCGGCATTCTCGTCGATGACGACGCACCGGGCTTCGGGGAGCTTCCGCTGCTCGCCCGTGCCCGAAGCGTCCTGCGCCGGGCTCTCTCGCGCCTGGGGAAGGACCCGCTTACTTCGATCGTGCGCGATGTGGTCAACGAGTCCGGTTGGATGGTCCGTCTCGCCGAGCGGGGGGCGGAGGGCCGCGCGCAGGCTGCGAATGTCCTGAAGGCCATCGACGCCGTGGCGGAGGCCGAGGCCGAGTTGGGCAACGCGCCGCGCCAGGTGGCGCTCGCCTTCGACCGTTTCCTGGCGGGCAAGCAGGCACCCGGCGCCCTCAACGAGGAGGGGGGCAACGCGGTGCGCATCATGACGGTGCACGCCTCCAAGGGCCTCGAGTTCCCCGTAGTCGCGGTGTCGGAGTGCTTCGGCATCCGATCCAACTCCGATCGCATGCAGTCCGCCCGCCGCGATGACGGCACGATCGGCCTCGTCGCCCTGCCCGGCCGTTTTCCGAGTTGCCGTGATTCGTCCGGCTCCTTCGTCGACGGCGCCGAGGTGGAGAAGCAATTCAAGAAGTATCTGAGCGGATCGGGCGCCACGGGGCCCTGGCTCGATGCGAGCTTGGTCGACGATGTGTGCGCGACTGGATCGGCCGCCGAGGCATGGCTGTCCATGCGCAACGAGGAGGACCGCCTCGCACTCGAGGAGCGGGCCCGTCTGCTGTACGTCGCGATGACGCGCGCCCGCGAGGTCTGCCTGCTCGCGATGGATGTGCCCGTTGGCCGCGGCAAGGACGCGGCTCTCGCCCTCAGGCCCGAGTTGGATCTCACGCAAGCCGTGCTCGAGCGCATCCTGCCCGATGAGGGCGCCTCGCTCGCGTGCGACCGCCTCGTGTTCGACAACGCCCAAGCGGGCGATTTCGAGCTGATCGCCCTCAGGGACTTCTCGTATGGCGGCGCCGCATACGAGGCGAATGCCGAGCCGGCCGATGCGGAGGCCTCGGTTGCGGACGCCCCGGCACCCGAACCGACGGATTCCTTCACGCTCGTCGAGCCGGCGAGTGTGTACATGCGCGTCGTGCCCGCCGAGCGCGCCCCACGTGATTCGTACAGTTATTCATCGATCTCCGCCGAGTTGCACGAGGAGGGGGAGGACCGTGCGGCCGCCGCCGGGGCTCCCGAGGGCGATGACATCGATGAGGCGGTCGCGCCGAGCGAGGTCGACGCCCTGCGCGATGAGCGCGAAGAGAGGGCCGCTCTGTCGCGTGCCGGAGACCCGACCGCCCTGGGTAGCGCCTTCCATGCCGCATGTCAGTGGTTGATCGAACTTGATCGCGTCGATTTGCCCGCCGAGCGCGCTGACGCCCTGTGCCGCTACTGGGGCTGCACGCCCGCCCAGCGCGAGCGCTTCGATGCCGCGGTCGCGCGCTGGCTTTCGAGCGATGTGCGCGCCGAGGCACTTGCCTGGCCGTGCCGCCGTGCCGAGGTGCCGTTTTACACGCTGGGCATGGACGGGCTCGTGGGGCGCTTTGGGCCTTATGCCGAGGGCGCCATCGACTTGCTGTGCACCGACCCCGCTCGCCCCGGTCATGCCCTGCTGATCGACTACAAGACCGGTGGGAGCCCGGACGAGACGCCCGGGCGGCTGCATGAGAAACACCGCCTGCAGGCCGAGGTGTACGCCGACGTCCTGCACAAGGCCGGCTTCGAGCGCGTGACGCTCAAGTTCGTGCGCGTCGAGGTACCCGACCCCGTCGACCCCGCGCAGCCCCAGGTCGTCACGTACGAGCTGTGATGCTTCCGATGAAACCCGCAAAATCGAGGTCGGGGGCGATCACTATGGCCGCTTGCCCCCGCGGTCAACTCGCTTGTTCGATGAGGTCTCTGTTCGGATCGCCTTGTGGCGGCAAACGGTAGCACAACTCGACAAAACTTCCGGAAATGGGCGTGCGGCAGAAATCTTGGAGACCGGGGCCT
>NZ_DAWDUX010000032.1:17540-26923 GCF_052346665.1 Collinsella sp. | reverse complement strand
TTATATGACAGGTTAGTACAGCATTACCTTCTTCCGTTAGGAAAGACCATTTTCACCGGCAACGCGGAAATTGCCCGTTGGAATCAAAGGTGTTCACATACACGTAACGCCCCCATGGAGACACCATCGGGACGTTACTTCTCATAGAGACCGGGGGCCGATCGAAATTCGACTGTACGGACGCGGTGCCCCGCCGGCCCCAATCAGGAGTACTCTTAGCGCACATTAAATGCGGAAGGTATACCGTGTGCCCACAATGTGCTGTCTGCCAAGGTACATGGGCGACCCGTCGGTATCGTAATAGCGGCCCTCAAGGCAGAAGAGCGGCTCGCCGACGGGAACATCGAGATACGGCGCAAGCTCGGCGGACGCTTTCTCAAGATCAAGATCGCACGGCTCGGTGAGCATCGGCTCGCCATGACCGTTGGACAAAATGATGTCGTAAAGCGAAGTGTCTTCAAAATCCGCACTACGCAGGAACGCATAAACTTCGGCGGGGAAGTAATTCTCCTCAACCATGATGGGTGTGCGATCCGCCGTCCGGATGCGCACAACCCTCAGCAGGCGTCCCTCGTTGCCAAAGCCAAAGAAGGCCCGGGCATCGTCGAGGCCCTCTACCTGCTCGATCGATATCAAATGCGCGCCGGCGCGTTGGTTGTTGCTCTCGCACGCCTCGGTGAAGCTTTGGACGTCATTGTTCTGGGTGAACTTGGCGCGGACCTTGGACGAGACGGATGTACCCGGGAGACGCTCGCTCACATAGGTGCCCTTGCCCGGACACTTGACGAGATATCCCTCGTTAACGAGTTCTTGCAGGGCGCGGCGAATGGTAATGCGGCTCACGCCATACAGGCCGTTGAGCTTGTCCTCGGAGGGAATCCTCTCTCCGGGAACGAAAGCGCCATCCACAATCTGGCCTTTGAGGAGCTCGCGCAGCTGAGCATAGAGAGGCGTCGAAGAACCATCGTCAAGCATCTTCGCCATATCGATCTCCTCCTGTATTGATACGTCTTAAGCCATCATATGAGACGGTACCACAATCGCCCCGGCGAGACGTCCTTAGCCCAAAAACTTGTCGAGCGCGAGCGCGATGCCGTCCTCGTTGTTGGAGGCGGTGACTTCATCGGCCGCAGCCTTGGCGGCATCGGTCGCATTGCCCATCGCCACGCCGATGCCCGCCCATTCGAGCATGGAGATGTCGTTCTGGGCGTCTCCGAACGCGATCACCTCGGACGCGTCGATGCCGATCTTGGGCAGCGAGCCGGCCAACGCATTGCCCTTGTTGATGCCAGGGGCCATGAACTCGAAGTAGAAGTCGGCCGTGAACATACCGGAAAGTGTGTCAGTGAAGGGCTCGTGCATCGCGCGCCAATGCGCCTGCAGGTACTCCGGCTCGGAAGCGCACAGGAGCTTGTCCTGGGGGCGAGAGCACACTTCGAGCAGGTCATCGACCTCGACGAGCTCGAGGTCACACATCCTGCGCTCGTAGTCGACGATGTCAAAGGGAGCGTCCCGATACGTGATGGTGTGCCTGCAGCCACGCTCCACGTACAGGTATTTACCTTCGGTGATCCAGGGGATGACGTCGAAGTCGCGCATGTGCCCAACGAGCGCGCGCAGAGCGCGTTCCTCCATGGGCTGATCGAAGAGCACCTCGTCGGTCTGGGCGTCGATCACGCGCGCACCGTTGAAGGCGACGAGCAGGCCGCCATTGTCTTGAAGCTCGAGCTCGGCGGCAATGGCGCGGAGGCCCTGCACCGGACGCCCAGAAGAAAGGATGAGCCGGATACCCGAACGTTGAGCGGCGAGCAGCGCCTCCTTGGTACGCGGGGTGACAACCTTCGCATCGTTGGTGAGCGTGCCGTCGATGTCGAGCGCAATTGCCTTAATGGACATTCAAGATCCTTTCGAGTGGAGGTTTTCCAAGCGAACATGATACCCCTGTGTGAGAGACAGGGGATGTTGACTCCACGAGGAACACTCCTCGAAACGCAAAGAGGGCGAGCCCGGATGGACTCGCCCTCTATGGGTGTAGCCATATCAACCTATGCGAGGCGACACCGAATTCTTGAATCGGCAAAGACTCCGTTACTTGCGCGTGGCGCGGTAGAACTCGATGAGCGCCTTGGTGGAGGCGTCCTGCGCCGCCAGGGCCTCGTCGTCGTGGAAGGCGGGCGTGATCTGCTTGGCCAGCTGCTTGCCCAGCTCGACGCCCCACTGGTCGTAGGAGTCGATGCCCCACACAGTGCCCTCGACAAAGGTGATGTGCTCGTACAGCGCGATGAGCTCGCCGAGTGCGAACGGAGTGAGGGTGTCGCCGAAGATCGAGGTCGTCGGACGGTTACCGGTGAACACGCGAGCGGGGACGATTTCCTCGGGCGTGCCCTCGGCACGGACCTCGTCGGCGGTCTTGCCGAAGGCGAGCGCCTTGGTCTGGGCGAGGAAGTTGCCCAAGAACAGCTCATGGACGTCCTGGCCGTTGTCCTGGGCCGGGTTATGCGTGTTGGCGAATGCGATGAAGTCGGCGGGGACCATCACGTTGCCCTGATGGATCAGCTGATAGAACGCGTGCTGGCCGTTGGTGCCGGGCTCGCCCCAGAAGACCTCACCGGTGTGGCAGGTGACTGCGCTGCCGTCCCAACGGACCTGCTTGCCGTTGGACTCCATGGTGAGCTGCTGCAGGTATGCCGGGAAACGATGCAGGTACTGGGTGTAGGGCAGCACGGCATGCGTGTCGGCGCCGAAGAAGTTGACGTACCACACGTTCATGAGACCCATGAGCGCGACGACGTTCTCCTCGAGCGGCGTGTTCTCAAAGTACTCGTCGATGGCGCGGAAGCCGGTGAGGAACTGCTGGAAGCGCTCGGGACCGAGGACGACGATGAGGGACAGGCCCACGGCGGAGTCGACGGAGTAGCGGCCACCGACCCAGTTCCAGAAGCCGAAGGCGTTCTCGGGGTCGATGCCGAAGTCGGCGACGAGGTCGAGGGCGGTGGAGACGGCCACGAAGTGCTTCGCGATGGCCTCGGCGTCCTGCTCGGGCGTGCCGTCGATGGCACCGGCCGCGCGGAGCTGCTCGAGCATCCAGGCCTTGACCTCACGGGCGTTGGTGAGGGTCTCGAGCGTGGTGAACGTCTTGGAGACGATGATGACGAGCGTGGTCTCGGGATCGAGGCCCTTCACTTTCTCGGACATGTCGTTGGGGTCGATGTTGGAGATGTAGCGGCAGTCGATCCCAGCGTCGGCGTAGGGGCGCAGGGCCTCATAGGCCATGACGGGGCCAAGGTCCGAACCGCCGATGCCGATGGAGACCAGATGCTCGATCTTCTTGCCGGAGACACCGGTCCACTCGCCGGAGCGGACGCGCTCGGCGAAGGCGTACATGCGGTCCAGCACCTCGTGCACGTCGGCCACGACGTCTTGGCCGTCGACGATGAGCTCGCCCTTCTGCTCGGCGGGACGACGCAGGGCGGTGTGGAGCACGGCGCGGTCCTCGGTGGTGTTGATGTGCACGCCGGAGAACATGGCGTCGCGACGCTCTTCCACCCCGCACGCGCGTCCAAGATCGGCGAGGAGCTTGACCGTCTCATCGGTGATCAAGTTCTTGGACAGGTCAAAGTGCAGGTCACCGGCCTTGAACGTAAGCTTACCAACGCGCTCGGGGTCCGCGGCGAACCAGTCCTTCAGGCTGATGCCCTTGGCCTGGAGCTCGTCGTAGTGAGCTTGAAGCGCCTTCCAAGCGGGGGTCTGCGTGGCGTCGATAGGAGCCGAAACGGTCATGTGCTTCCTCCTCGGTGGTCGTATGCACGGATAGTCCTATCTTAGCACCCCGAGCATCGGCGGGGACTTGAGCTATGCGCTCTTAAAGAAGGCCAAGGCAATGGCACCCGGCCCGACATGCGTGCCAATGGTGGCACCCACCATAAGGACAGGGATGTCCTCCTCGGCGATCCTGTCCTCCCACACCGAGCGACAGTCGTCGAGGTACTTGCGCAGAAGCTTGTCGGAAAGGCCCGAATAGCCGAGCATCACGGGCATGGAGAAATCGATGCCACCGGCGGCCTTGACCTGTTGGCGCAGCAGGTTGCGCCCGTTCTTGGACCCGCGCGCCTTACCGAGCACCGCCACCTCTCCGTTGTCGATGGTGATAACCGGCTTGATGGAGAGCAGCTCGCCCACCGTGCCCGCCGCCGCCGAGATGCGGCCACCGCGCTTGAGGTACTCGAGGGTGTCGAGCAGGCCGACCACGACCACGCGATCGACGACGGCCTCGACGGCGCCGGCGATCTCGGCAGCCGACTTGCCCTCGTCCAACAAGCGCAGAGCGTAGTCGACGAGGATGTGCTCGCCCACGGTGACGCTCTTGGTATCGACCACGTGGACCTCGGTGGCGTCGCTCGCCTCGGCGGCGGCGGTGCAGGCGGACTGGTGTGTACCGGAGAGCTTGGCGGACAGGGCAAGGATCACGACGTCCTCCCCCGCGGCCTGGGCGCGCTCAATGGCCTGGGAGAACGCGTAGGGGTTGACTTGGCCGGTAGTGGGAAACTCATCGCCCTCGACGAGGAGTTCGTAGAAACGCTCGCGCGAGAGCTCGACATCGGCCTGGTACGTGGTGGTACCGAACCCCACGGAAAGAGGCAGGACGTCGAGCTGGGGATGATCGCCCTGAAGGCAATCGGAACCGGAGTCGGTGATGATGCGAACGGACATAATGGACCCCTTCAGATTAGATAATGGACATAACCCGCAGTAGTGTACTGCTAAATCAAGCCATCATCAGGTCATCACATGTTCGAAACAGCCCCTTGTGGATAGACCCCCGCTACTCCCGCGCGAAGAACGCGACCGCGATGCCTCCCGGCCCCACAGACAGTGATTCACCCACCGCCCCGGCCATCGCCGAGACGTATGCGAGCGGCATCCTAGCGGCAGAGTGCTAGACGGCGGAAGCCGGTTCGAGATCGGCCTCGGGATCTACCTCCACCAACTTAAGCGTATTGGAAAAGCGACCATCAACGCCAATCACGTCACGCAGGAGGTGCAGATAGTAACTGCCCGCTTCCTCGCCCTGCGCACCAACGTCCCGAGGCTCCCCCAAGTCATCTTGGATCGACTGGCCGACAGGGGCGCAGTCGTACAGGCGCGCCTGCCCCACAGGGCACCAGATGCCGTCCACGCACGCGATGCGCTCGGCGATGGTGCCCTCGCGCCAACGCTCGGTCGAGCAGATCACCGGATCGAGGACCTCGTAGGCACTTCCCGTCCAAACATCCACCAGCCGTACGCGAGACGCCGCCACATCCTTTTCGACAATCGAGAAACGCGAGAAGAACTGGGTGCGCTCGACCTGTCTCATACGATCGAGCGAATCCTCGGGAAGGGTGCGGGCGGACTGCTCGATATAGAGCTGCAGCGGCGTGCGCCCGTCAATGAGGGGGCGCTCGAACAAGGCCCATTCGGTGAAGTAGATGTTCGTCATGGCGAGGTATCGGGGCAAGGGGCTCCTCATGCGCATCGCAAAGGGATGCACGTATTCCTCGAACTCCGACGAGGCGGCGTCGATCCAGCGCGCCTTGCGCGCGCCCCAGTACTCGGCAAAATCAAGGATGTCCCGGTCGACGGCGGATAGTTGATACATGGTGCCCCCCTTACGGCTCGGCGATGCCCGTACACCCCTAGGCTATGGCGCGAGAGGGCGTCACCGGCGTGCAGCGGCAAATCGGAGGCATGCCGCCTGTACAGATTGGGCACGCTCCCAGACCATGTCCCGACACGAATCCGACCAGAGTCCGACAACGCCCTGTTGCAGCGCGAGGGGCGCACCAGCTCGATAACGAAGCCGGCGCGCCCCTCCACAGAACTTGCGTATCACGCCCGTGAAGGACGTGTGAAATCGCGCAATAGGGTTATCGGCGACCACCGCGGTCCCCCGGGCGGCGACCGGTGCGCGAAGCCGAGCCCCCGCGGTCGACGCGGCCGCCGTGGGGATTGGATGCCTTGCGGGCGCCTCGGCCGCCGCGACCACGACGCTCGCTGGGCTCATCGTAATTGCGCCACGCCTCGCGCCCGCCTGATGAGGTGGAACGACGATTCGCGCCAGTGCGCGAGGGGCGGGAGGCGGTACGCGCCTCGGAAGCGGTCAACAGCTCGACGGAAGCGTCGCCCTCGCCCGCACGCACCCGGGTCTTACCGCTGCGCTTCCTCCGGGAGGGCTTGGCCTTGGCCTCGTCCTCAGCACGTCGAGATGCACCCGCGCGGGTATCGGAAGACACCTTGCCATGGGCCTCCCCATTCGAGCCAGAGCGGGAACCGCCTCGGGACTCGGCTCGCGAACCGGCGCCCGCCTTGGCCTTCGCTTTGCGGCGGCGTTTCTTCTCCTTCTTGCCCGCGGGTGCCTTGGCGGGCACGCGGTTGGGGTCGACCTCGGGCGCGGACGCTCCGAGTTCGAAGCCGTCCGCATCGAAGAGCGCGGCGGTCTTGCCCATGAGTGCCTCGATGTCGTAGAACTCGGCGACATCATCGGGGGTCACGAATGTCAGGGACCAGCCCTCCTCACCCGCGCGGCCCGTGCGGCCGATGCGATGGATGTAATCCACCGGGTCGGTGGGGACGTCGAAGTTCACCACGTAGCGCACATCTGAGATGTCGATGCCACGGGCGAGGACGTCGGTGGCCACGAGCACGTCGCACTCCCCGGCGCGGAACGCCTTGAGGGCCCGCTCGCGCTGGGCCTGACTGCGGTCGCCGTGAATGGCAGCGCAGGTGATGCCCGCACGCGCAAGACGGCGGCTGCAAGCATCGGCGCGGTGCTTGGTGCGGCAGAACACGATGACGCGGCTCGCCCCCTCGCGCTTGAGTACACGGGCGAGCAAGGCGTTCTTCGCTTCGAGGGAAACCGGGAGCACGTACTGCTCAACCGTTTCCGCCGTCGAGGTCACCGGGGCGATCTCGACGCGGGCGGGATCGTGCACAAGGTCGGTGATCGAGCCAACTGCCGCATCGTCAAGCGTTGCGGAGAACAACAGGGTCTGGCGATCATCGCGCGTGTAGCCCACGATGCGGCGAACGGCGGGCAGAAAGCCCATGTCGAGCATGCGGTCCGCCTCGTCGAGCACGAGTACCTGCACCTGGTCGAGCATGCACGCGCCCTGGTCGATGAGGTCCTGTAGACGGCCCGGCGTGGCGATGAGGATGTCGCACCCGCGCTTGAGCTTGTCACGCTGCGGGTTGTAGCTCACTCCGCCCACAACGGTCACGCTGGTATGCCCGGTGTGGTGCGCAATGGAGCGGCACACGTCCTCGATCTGCTGGGCAAGTTCACGCGTGGGCGTGACCACGAGCATGAGCGGACCCTGGGGAGCGACCTTACCACGCGCGCGGGAACGGGGCACATGGGGCAGATTGTTCATGGTGGGCAGCAAAAACGCCGCGGTCTTGCCGGTGCCCGTCTGGGCAGCGGCAAGCACGTCCTCGCCATCGAGTGCGTGCGGGATCGAGGCAGCCTGCACGGGCGTCGGGGCGGTATAGCCCATATCGGCAACGGCGGAGAGGACCTGCTCGGACAGGCCAAGGTCGGCGAACGTGGTCTCGGGGCCGGCGTCTTGATCGGACGAGGAGGCGAGATTGGTTTCGCGTACCTCGACGGTCTCGATGGCGTCGTCCTTTTTCGTGTTCTTCTTAATAAACAGCGGCATGGGGGTGTGAATTTCCGTTTCCGCGCGGTGGGCCTCAACACAGCGGCGCCCGGCAACGGGGCGCGCTCGTCAAACCGTCCGCGCAAGGAGGTTCATATAACAAGCGATTGCGCGGGCCGGTCCGCGCGGTGGAGCACGTTCGCAACCGGCATATCCCTGCAGCCTCTCAGGCTATTGCGGGCGCATGCGTAACGCATGGAGCAGATTCCACCGCAGGCAAGTATACGGGCACCCGATGTGCAAAAAGGGGACTGTCCCTAAATTACACAACCCCACGTTACGCGTACCCATCCCCCCCCCGCGCACAGGCATCGCGAAAGTTAACTCTCGCGTCGATTTCCCCGCCCTTTCGAGCAAAATGCTCCGCGAGAGTTCACTTTCGCGGAGCACCCCACTCCAAGTTCCCGCAGACACAAGGGTCGGTCGCGATCGGCCCCGGGCTCGCCCGGGGTTCGCCTTGGAAGCAAATCGACATTCTAATCAAATACCCCCGGGGGGTGGGGTATACTCAACCGTGACATTGCTACGAAAGGAGCTACACATGGCTCAGGAGAAATTCGACGTCGGCGGCATGACGTGCGCGGCATGCCAGGCACACGTCGAGAAGGCCGTCTGCAAGTTGCACGGCGTGACCGACGTCGCCGTCAACTTGCTCTCGGGCAGCATGCAGGTCACCTTCGACGAAACGCTCCTCAGCGACGACGACATCTGCGACGCCGTCGACCGTGCGGGCTACTCGGCGGCGCCCGTAGGCGGAGCTGGCGCCGGCGCGGCAGGGGCAACCATGCCCGGTGTCAACGCGAACGCCGTCTCAGCACCCCTCGTCTCCCCCACCAAGAAGCTTGAGGCCGCCGCGCGTGCCATGCGCGGGCGCCTCATCACCTCGATCGTGTTCCTCATCCCCCTGTTCTACCTGGGCATGGGGCACATGCTCGGCTGGCCGCTGCCGGCATTTTTCGGCGCGCATGAGAACGTCATGAACCTCGCGCTCACCGAACTGCTGCTACTCGCACCCATCCTCTACGTCAACGATGCCTACTTCATCAACGGTTTCAAGTCGCTCGTTCATGGTGCTCCCACCATGGACGCACTCATCGCCATCGGCGCCACCGCCAGCGTAGGCTGGTCCATCTACGGAATCTACCGCATCGCGGCGGAACTCGCGGCGGGCGACCCCATGAGTGCCCACACCATCGGCATGGACAATCTCTACCTGGAAAGCGCGGGAACCATCCTCTCGCTGGTAACCATTGGCAAGTACCTCGAGGCCCGCAGCAAGTCAAAGACGGGTGGGGCCATCGAGGCGCTCATCGACCTCGCACCTAAGACCGCAACCATCGTGGACGAGCAAGGTGTCGAGACGGTGGTGAACGCGGACGACATCAAGCCCGGCCAGGTGATCTTAGTGCGTCCGGGTGAAACCGTCCCCGTGGACGGCGTGGTTCTCGAGGGCTCGTCCTCCATAGACGAGAGCGCCCTCACGGGCGAGTCCATCCCGGCGGAAAAGACACCCGGCGACACCGTGAGCGCCGCCACAGTCAATCGCACGGGATCCTTCGCCTTCCGCGCAACGCGCGTCGGAGCCGATACGAACCTCGCCCGCATCATCCGCCTCGTCGAGGAAGCCAACGCCACGAAGCCCCCCATCGCGCGCCTGGCAGACAAGGTCGCCGCCGTCTTCGTGCCGAC
>NZ_DAWDUX010000032.1:12339-17530 GCF_052346665.1 Collinsella sp. | reverse complement strand
TCATCTCCGCAGCCACCTTCGCGATATGGCTCGTCACCACCGGCGGAAACGTCAATGAGGCACTCACCGCGGCAGTCGCCGTAGTGGTAATCAGCTGCCCCTGTGCGTTGGGACTCGCCACGCCCGTCGCCATCATGGTGGGCACCGGCAAGGGTGCCGAGATGGGCATCTTGTTCAAAAGCGCCGAGGCCCTCGAGACGCTGCGTGGCGTGAAAACGGTGGTGCTCGACAAGACCGGCACCATCACGCGGGGCAAGCCCGTCGTAACCGACATCCTTCCCGCACAACGTGCGGACGGCACCGCCGCCATAACAGAGAAGGGGCTCCTCAAACTCGCCGCCGCCCTCGAGCGCAGCAGTGAGCATCCGCTCGCCGAGGCGATCATGGCGTGCGCGGAGGAGCGCGGCATCGTCGCGCGTTCGGTAAAAGCATTCCAAGCCATCCCCGGCCGTGGCGTGACTGCATTCGAGGGGACCAACCACATTGCTGCGGGCAACGCCACGCTTATGGCAGATGAGGGCATCGACATCGACCACGACGAACTCGAACGATTCGCCCTTCAGGGAAAGACGCCCCTTTTCTTCGCCAAGAACGGTGAGATCATGGGCATCATCGCCGTCGCCGACGAGGTCAAACCAACCAGCACGGACGCCATCGCGGCATTGAGGCGTTTGGGAATCCAGTCCATCATGCTCACCGGCGACAACGAACTCACCGCGCGCGCCATCGCCGAGCGCGTGGGCGTTGCCAACGTCATCGCCGACGTCCTACCCGCCGACAAGGAGCGTGTGGTACGCGAGCTGCAGGCTGCCGGCCAGACGGTCGCCATGGTAGGCGACGGCATCAACGACTCCCCTGCCCTCGCCCGCGCCGATGTGGGCCTCGCCATCGGAGCTGGCACCGACGTCGCCAAGGAGGGGGCGGACGTCGTGCTCATGAGAAGTGACCTCCTCGACGTCGCTCGCGCCATCGAGCTCTCCCGCGCCGTCATCCGCAACATCAAGCAGGACCTGTTCTGGGCGCTGTTCTACAATTCCCTGGGCATCCCGCTGGCTGCGGGTGTGTTCTATCCCATGCTCGGCTGGCAGCTCTCACCGATGTTCGGCGCAGCGGCGATGAGCCTGTCGAGCTTGTGCGTGGTGGGGAATGCCCTGCGCCTGCGCGGCTTCAAGCCCCGAACTTGACGCGCAAGCGGATTCCAGACCGTCAACTTGCCGCAAATCGGACGATTATGTAACGAATATCGAGACGCTCCGAGTAGAGAGGTCTGTTCATCGGAATAACCGCTGGTCACATGGTGGCGAAACCGCCCTATACTCGATGCATTCCGTTTTTCGTTACAAAATCGCCCGATTCGCGGCTTCCAACAAGGAAAGGAACGAACATGAACTACATCATCAAGACCGAAGGCCTCATGTGTGGCCATTGCGATGCCTCCGTCGAGACCGCCCTGCTCAACGTCGCGGGCGTGACGGACGCCGAGGCCGATCACGAGACGCAGACCGTCACCGTCGAATGCTCCGATGCCGTCTCGCCCGATCAGCTTACCGCCGCCGTCGAGGCTGCCGGTGAGAAATTCCACGCCCTGACCGTAGAGGAGGTGTAAGCGCGCCATGATGGCCGACCACGAGCGCACGCTGAGACTCCTCAAAACAGCGCGGGGGCAAATCGACGGCATCATCAAGATGGTCGAGGACGACCGCTACTGCGTTGACATCTCCACGCAACTCATGGCGACCCAGTCGCTCATCGGGCGCATCAATGCCGACGTCCTCAAGGCCCATATCGAAGGCTGCGTGCGCCGCGCGGCGACATGCGGAACCGAGGCGGAGCAGGCCGAGAAACTCGCCGAAGTCGAGAGGATTATCGAAAAGCTCGCGAAATAGGATATTGAGCGGCACGAGCGGGCTATTATCGGGTACGGTAACGGCAATGGACACACCGCCGCACCGAGGAGCGCAGCGCCGCCAAGGCAGCCCGCAACCAGGCGCACACGTAGGAACGGAAGGCACAGATGAACGACTTCATGAAAGACCGCTACGGCGTCGACGAGCTCACCGGGGTCCTGGGCGCGCTGGGGCTACTGCTCGCCCTCATCGGCACCATCGCCAAGTTCGACCCGCTCACGTGGCTGGCGCTCGCGAGCATCCTCGTCGCGCTCGCCCGCGCGTTCTCAAAGAACGAGGCGGCCCGCCGCAAGGAAAACGACGGTTTTCTCTCCCTCGCCTCGCGTGTGCCCGTCCTCGGCGATTACGTGAAGAGCGTCGGGGCAAGTCGTGCGGGTGGCAGGACATCCGCACGCAATGCCGCAAAACCCGCCGGAACCGACTTCAACCGTGCCAAGCGCACCGCCCAAAAGATGTGGAAAGAGCGCAAGACCTCACACTTCCTCAAATGTCCCACCTGCGGTCAGATCCTCTCCGTCCCCAAGGGTAAGGGCAAGATCCGCGTCACTTGCCCGCGCTGCCACTCCAAGATGGAAACCAAGTCCTAAGGTGCCCATGGCCGTCTTACTGAATAAACTACCGCTCGCCGAATGACGCGCAACCCTTGCCGACTCCATCACATGTCCGCACGGCGCATGGGGTATCAATAGGAGCGTTGGAACGGTAAAACGTTTTTCGGTGCGCAGATTCTCGCAAACGACAGGTGGCGCACGCGCTTGAGCGCGCGGCATCGAGACGGCACATCGAATGACCGCTGCCCCGCTCGTCCTTTAGGAGGATCGACATGTCTATTGATTCCGTCACCCAGGTGCTGGACCGCTACGGCGTCAACGCTGCCGAGGGCTCTGTCCATGTGGACATGGTCCCCGCCGAACTCGTCGAGCTTGCCCTCGCCCATCACGAGGGCAAGCTCGCCTCCAACGGCTCCCTCGTGGTCGAAACCGGCAAGTACACCGGTCGCAGCCCCAAGGACCGTTTCGTGGTAGACACCCCCGACGTCCACGACACCATCGCCTGGGGCAACGTCAACGTGCCCATCTCCCAGGAAAGCTACGAGAAGGTACGCGACGGCGTCGCCGCCTACCTCTCTGAGCGCGACCTCTACGTGGTGCGCGGCCTCGCCGGTGCCGACCGCGGCCACGCCCGCAAGTTCATGGTCGCCTGCGAGCGCGCCAGCCAGGCCCTGTTCATCACCCAGCTGCTCGTCCGCCCCACCGATGAGGAGCGCGCCGCCTACGGCGAGCCCGACTTCACCATCCTCGCCGCCCCCGGCTACAAGTGCGATCCTGCCATCGAGGGCCTGAACTCCGAGGCCGCCGTGCTCGTCAACTTCTCCGAGCGCACCGTGGTCGTCGCCGGCACCGAGTACTCCGGCGAGATCAAGAAGTCCGTCTTCTCCGTCATGAACTACCTCCTGCCCGTCGAGGACCACGTGCTGCCCATGCACTGCTCGGCCTCCATGGACCCCGCCACGCACGACACCGCCGTCTTCTTCGGCCTGTCCGGCACCGGCAAGACCACCCTGTCCGCCGACCCCAAGCGCCTGCTCATCGGTGACGACGAGCACGGCTGGGCCATGGGCGAGGGCATCTTCAACATCGAGGGCGGCTGCTACGCCAAGTGCGACGGCCTCACCGAGGAGCGCGAGCCCGAGATCTTCCGCGCCGTCAAGTTCGGCGCCCTGTGCGAGAACGTCATCCTCGACGAACACCGCGACCCCGACTACGACGACGTCTCCCTCACGCAGAACACCCGCGTGGGCTACCCCGTCGAGCACATCCCCAACAGCTGCCTCGAGGGCGCGGGCGGCGAGCCCACCGCGGTGATCTTCCTCACCTGCGACGCCTTCGGCGTGCTGCCCCCCATCGCCCGCCTGTCCGCCGATGCGGCCATGTACCACTTCGTGAGCGGCTTCACCTCCAAGGTCGCCGGCACCGAGCTCGGCATCAAGGAGCCCGTGCCCACCTTCTCCGCCCTGTTCGGCGAGCCCTTCATGCCGCTTGACCCGATGGTCTACGCCAACATGCTCGGCGAGCGCATCGCCGAAGGCAAGACCCGCGTCTACCTGGTCAACACCGGCTGGGTCGAGGGCTCCTACGGCGTGGGTCACCGCATCCCGCTCGTCTACAACCGCATCAACGTCAACGCCGCGCTCGACGGCTCGCTCGAGGATGCCGAGTTCATCCACGACGAGGTCTTCAACCTGGACATCCCCACCACCTGCCCCGGCGTGCCGGACGACGTCATGGTCCCGTGGAAGTGCTGGGCGAGCAAGGAGGAGTACGACGCGACCGCCAAGAAGCTCGCCGGCATGTTCCAGGAGAACTTCGAGAAGAAGTACGCCCACCTGCCCGAGAACGTGAAGAACGCAGGCCCGCGCGCCTAAGGTCCCACGTCATAGCAAGCGAAAAGGAGCCCCGTGCACCCACCTGCACGGGGCTCCTTCTTCGCCGGCGACCTCACCGCTCAGGCTCCGGGGCATACTCCCTTCGACCGTGGTTCCGCTGCGCTCCACAAAACGGTCTACGGGAGAATGCCCCGGAGCCTGAGCTACGGCAACGCAGCCGCGAGGCGCCGGAGGGTTTCCCCGCAGCGCGTTTTTGTGGAGCGAAGCGGAACCACGCGCGAAGGGAAAACCCGCAGGGCCTCGCGGCGACGGGATCAGCCGCACTTAGAGCAGCAGCGCCCCACCCAGGCCGAGGGCGGCCATCAACACCATGAACACGATGGCGATGGGCATCACGCGGGCAAGGAGCTTTCCCTCCACACCCACGGTCTTGACGGCAGCCAGGCCAATGGCGAGCGTCTGCGGCGAGATCATCTTGCCCGCGCCCACGCCGAGCGAGTTGAGCGCCACCATCCAGTAGGAGTCCATGCCGAGTGCCTCCGCAGCCTGCTGTTGCACCGAGCCGAACAACAGCCCCGAGCTCGTGCCAGACCCCGTGACGAACGCGCCTACCGCGCCGATGACCGGCGCCATCAACGGGAACAACGAGCCGGTGACCGCGATGCAAAACGACGACACGGCCGAAATCATGCCGGCGTATCCCATGACCTTCGCGCAGCCGAGTACGGCGAGCATGGTGATGACCGTGGGCATCATCTGCTTGACGGTGGCGGCAAGCACTTCGCCCATCACGCGCGGAGCCGCACCTTGGATGAGGCCGCCAATGAACGCGGCGATGAAGATCCAAACGCCGGGTGTGTTGATCCACGTGAACGTGACGGTCGAGGGATCGGAACCA
>NZ_DAWDUX010000032.1:0-12329 GCF_052346665.1 Collinsella sp. | reverse complement strand
CTGGGCGAGCCACGCGTTCAGGGACGGCACGAGCTTCGAGGTCGCGAGCAGCAGCACGAAGATCAAGATAAAGCACGACCATGCACGCAGGGCACCTGCCAAGGTCGCCTTCTCGGTCGATGCGATCTCCATGCGATACTCGTCGCGTGCCGCGCCCGGACGGCGCGCCAACAACGCCGTGACGATAAGCGAGCACAGGGAGCCGACCACAACCGTGAGCTCAGGCCCCACGAACGCCGCGACCGCCAAGGACGGCAGCGCGTAGGCGACACCCGACGCCAGGGCGATATGCCAAACGCCGCCGAGACGCGTACCCACGCCGGCACCCGGCGCGCACTCCTCACCGGTCTCGGCGGCGAGGAACACGACGATGAACGGAACGATGACGAAAAATGGCGCAAGCTGAACCATCTCGGTAAAGGCAAGGCAAACCGGGTCGAGCCCCGTGAGGCCCGCGAGCGACACGGTGGGAACGCCCACGGAACCGAAGCAGGTGGGAACGCCATTGGCGACCAGGCAGATGAGAACTGCCTGCAACGCTGGGAAACCGAGTGCCGCGAGCATGCCCGCCGGAATCGCCACGGCGGTCCCGAATCCGCTCATGCCCTCCATGAAGCCACCAAAGCACCAAGCGACCAGCAATGCGAGAACGCGGCGATCGGTCGAGAGCGAGGTGATCATCGACCCGATCACGTCCATGGCCCCCGTGCGGACGCACAGGTTATAGGTAAAGACCGCCGCGATGATCACGAGCACGATAGGCCACAGCGCCATGAGAAAGCCCTCGAGACTCGCCGTGGCGACCTCGGGGATGGGCATGCCCCACCATGCAAGCGCGAGCACACAGGAAATGACGAACGATCCCGACGCCGCCTTCCACGCGGGAAGGCGAAGCGCCACGAGCGCGACGATCAACCAGACGATGGGCAAAAGGGCCAATATGAAGGGGATGGCAAGGTCGGCAATTGACAAAACGGCTCCTAACGACATCCGATATCCGACAATGAGTCCAATGCGCGACGAGCCATACGCCTCGTGCTGAACAACCGCACCGCCGCGCGCCGGACCATAGTACCACTCACCCGCTCACCCCAACCGACGCCCCGTCGGGACGCACCGCCGTACGCTCCGGTCGACTCCGTCCGTATCGGGCCGCTTCCAAATCGTCCACGCCGCCCTTCGGAAAACAAAGGGGCTATACTTCCGAGCAACCCAACCGATTGGAATGCCCGTGCCTTCACATCCGCTCGACAACCTCCGTGTCAAAATCCGCGATCTCCACACGCGTCACGGAGATGGCAACCGCGCGTATATCGCAGGCGGACGACCCAGCAGCTCGCGCACGGAAGCCGCGGAACAACCCTCCCCGCGCGAACCTGGTCCACTCGCACGCCTGGCGAATGCCTGGTGGACGCGGCTTATCGAATCGATTTACGACGGTGGGCTCTCCGCACAGGAGGCAGAGTACGAAAGCGGCGAAACACGGCGCGACTACGTGTGGAACACCATCGGCATCGGCGTATGGGGCATGGTCTTTCCCGTGCTCACCGTCGTCGCCACCCAACTCGCCGGCACCGAACAGGCAGGACGCTTCTCCATGGCGTTCGCCGCCGGCACCCTGCTCATGTTCCTGTCGAACTACGGCGTGCGGACGTTCCAAGTATCTGACATCGACGAGAAGAACTCCTTCGCCTCTTATCAGCTCAATCGCTGGATCACCTCGATCATCGCACTCGTGATGGGACTCCTGTACTGCACCATTCGCGATTACGGCCCCGGCATGCTCATGTTGTCCATGGGCGTCTACGTCTACAAGATCGTCGACGGCCTCGCCGACGTATACGAGGGTCGTCTCCAGCAGGCGGACAAACTCTATCTCGCCGGCATCAGCCAGGCACTGCGCTCCCTTGCCTCCATGGCGGCATTCTGCATCCTGCTGTTCCTCACCAGGAGCTGCGCCGTCGCGGCGGCAGGAATGGCCATCGCCGCCGTCGCCTCGCTCATCCTCGTCTCCATTCCCCTCGCGCTGCTCGAAACGGAAGGGTCGCGCCCGTGGAATATGGGAGAGGTGGGTTCCCTCTTCCGCCACTGCTTCCCGCTGTTCTCCGCGGTTTTCCTTTTCAACCTCATCGAGAGCCTGCCCAAGTTCGCCATGGAGGGCATGCTCTCTTACGATAACCAGCTCTACTTCAACGCGCTCTTCTTTCCCGCGCAGGGCATTCTGCTCGCCTCCGGGTTTATGTATAAACCCCAGCTGCTCAGGCTGGCGAACATCTGGTCCAACCCACGCCGTCGCAAGCGCTTTGACCTCATCGTGCTCGCCATGTTGGGCGTCATCACCCTGCTCACCCTGGGGACCCTCGTGTTCATGGGCTGGATAGGCATATCGGTCATGAGTTTCATGTACGGCATCGATTTCGAGCGATACCGTGTGGCGGCGAACCTCATGATCATCGCGGGAGGCGTGAGCGCGTCGATCGACTTTCTCTACGCCATCATCACCGTCCTGCGTCATCAGAGCTCGGCGACCAAACCCTATCTCATCACCTTCGCGTTCGCCCTTGTCGTACCCACGGCGCTCATCTGGATCATAGGCCTCGACGGCGCGGTCATAGGCTACCTCGCGTCGATGACACTCCTATTGACGCTCCTCGGCATCAAGTACTACCGCATCAGGCAAAACCTCTCGCAGCGCAACCGTTCGCCGTTCCGCTCTTGATGCACGGCGCTGCGATGCAGCAGGGGTTACTCCCCTTCTTCGATGTCCGCGAGCCACACGCGGCGGTCCTCGAGGCGCATAATGCCCACGCGGCCGCTCGGATACCCGGTGGCGGCAGAACAGTCGATGCAGATGCGATCGGCCACACCACCCGTGTCGCGCGAGGGCCCAACCTCCACCATCACGCCGCGCAGGGCTTCATCCACGCCATCACCGCACATGAGCGTCGCGTATCGACCCAAAAGCACCGAGGGCGTGTGTCCGGCAATGACCACGGGGCCCCGTCCGTCGCAACCGACCAGTCCCGTGGGTTCCGACCAGAACTCACGGCGTATCCACAGAAGGTCGTCAACCCGTTGTTGAACCATGGCATCGAGTAGGTTGCGTGGCGTGGCTCCGCCATAGCCTCCCTGCGTATCGGCCGTCACGCCCATCGCGGCAAGCGACTCCCTCAACCGTGAAGCGTCGATGCCCGCGTGACATAACACGTGCGAGCGACAGGCACCGGGAGCCACGGAGCGCCGTGCATCGTCAACCTCCACGACCGCGAACGTCGGTAATTCCGCGAACCAATCCATGACATCGACGTACGCGTCGCGCGCAAGCGCGTCGAGCTGCTCAGATGTGACGAAACCGCCATTCATGTGCCACGCCATCATGTCCGACTCGTCACCCGTGAGAATCGTCTCGAGTAGCATCGCTTCGTGGTTGCCCATAAGCACGTGCGTATTGGGCAGAGAGCGCACGATGCGCACCACGCCCAGGGGATCGGGGCCACGATCGACCATGTCCCCCAGGACGAAGACGGCATCATTCGATCCAGGCTGCGCCAATTCCAAAGCGCGGTCGAGTGCCCGCGCATGTCCGTGCGCGTCCGATGTCACATACGTCGCCAATGCAGTCTTCCCTTCAAGGTCAACTTGAACGTTAGGGTTATTGTATTCCCCTCAGGCGCATATCTCAAACTCCCGTGTCGCGGCCGTGTAAACAATTGAATATGGAAAGCGCCCCCATGCGCCGTATGCTTTAGAGTGATAAAGTACATCGCATTATCCAAACGACTCCCCAAAGGACAGCCATGGCACGCGTGCACAACTTCTCCGCCGGTCCCGCCGCGCTCCCCGAGCGCGTGCTGCGCGAAGCTCAATCCGAGCTGCTCGACTTCGCGGGCAGCGGCATGTCTGTGCTCGAGATGAGCCACCGCTCCCCCGTCTATCAGGCCGTCATCGACGAAGCCGAGGCGACCCTGCGCCGACTGCTCGCCATCCCCTCGAACTACCGTGTGCTGTTCCTGCAGGGCGGCGCGACCCTGCAGTTCGCGGGCGTACCGCTGAACCTCATGCGCCGTGGCCATGCGGGCTACGTCGTGAGCGGTAACTTCTCCAAACTCGCCTGGAAGGAAGGATGCAAGTACGGCCAGGCAGAGATTCTCGCCAGCAGCGAGGACACGAACTTCGACCGCATCCCCGACCTCACACCCGTAAAGGAACGCGCCGCCGCGGGCGACCTCGACTACGTCCACATCTGCCAGAACAACACGATCTTCGGCACGCAGTTCCACGAGCTGCCCGACTGCGGGTCGACGCCCCTCGTGGCTGACGTCTCGAGCTGCTTCCTGTCCATGCCGCTCGACATCGAGCGCTACGGCCTCATCTACGCCGGTGCCCAAAAGAACGCCGGCCCCTCCGGCGTGACCGTGGTGATCGTTCACGAGGACCTCATCGAAGGCGGCCCCGCGCGCGCCGACATCTGCCCCACCTACATGGGTTACAAGCTGCAGGCGAGTAAAGGCTCCATGTATAACACGCCCAACACCTTCGGCATCTACCTATGCGGCAAGGTCTTCCGCTGGATCGAGGAGACCGACGGGCTCGTCGCCATGGCACAGCGCAACCGCGCCAAGGCAGAGCTCCTCTACCACACGCTCGATGAAAGCGAGCTCTTCCACGGCACGGCCCAACGCGACAGCCGCTCCATCTGCAACGTCACCTTCCGCACCAACGACGCGGACCTCGACGCCGCCTTCATCTCCTTCGCGCGCGAACGGGGCATCGAGGGCGTGAAGGGACACCGCCTGGTGGGCGGCATGCGCGCCAGCATCTACAACGCGGTGACCATGGACTCCGTGGGGGCCCTCGTGACGTGCATGAAGGAATTCGAGAGGGAATTGCCGTCGCGATCTATCTAGGGGCACCGCCCCTCTCCCATTGCGCCACCGCATCGCGTGTGGAACGTCAGGCCGGCTCCCGTGAGGTCCGCCGCGAGTTCCGCACGAGCCGAAGGCCGCGAAACGCGTCATGCGCACCAGCAAGACTGTCCGAGCACCGGGCCTCGCAAGGGCCGGTCAGCGGGAATGTGAGGCATTCATGAGATACATCAAAACCATCGACGACATCACCAAGGACGGCAGCGTCGACTTCGGCGCGGGATACGAATTCGTCGAGGACGCCAAGGACGCCGACGCGATTCTCATGCGTTCCACCGACCTGCATGGCTACGAGCTGCCCGAGGGCATCCGTGCCATCGGTCGCTGCGGCGCGGGCGTGAACAACATCCCCGTCGAGGAGTACGCGCGCCGCGGCGTGGTGGTGTTCAACTCCCCTGGCGCCAACTCAAACGCCGTCAAGGAAATCGTCATCGCCATGATGATCATGTCGAGTCGCGGCATCGTGCAGGCCATGCAGTGGGTGCGTGACAACGCCGATGATCCCAACATCATGGTCGATGCCGAAAAGGCGAAAAAGGCGTTTGTCGGGCGCGAGGTACGCGGCAAGCGCATCGGCGTCGTGGGCCTCGGCAACGTGGGGTCCAAGGTCGCCAATGCCTGCGTCGAGCTCGGCATGGACGTCTACGGCTACGACCCGTTCATCTCCGTCGAGCACGCGTGGGCCTTGAACCGCGAAGTCCAGCGCGTGGGCACGCTCGAGGACCTCTGTCGCGGCTGCGACTACCTCACCTTGCACGTGCCGTCCAAGGCAGACACCATTGGCATGATCTCCACCGAGCAACTCGCCCTGCTCGCCCCAGGCGCCGTGCTCATCAACTTCGCCCGCGAGACCATTATCGACGAGGACGCAGTCGCCGCGGCGCTCGAATCCGGGAAGCTCGCCTGGTTCGCATGCGACTTCGCCACGCCCAAAACGGTGAAGATGCCTCGCACCTTCATCACCACGCACTCCGGCGCCGGCACCGCCGAGGCCGAGGCCAATTGCGCCGACATGGCGATTTCGGAGCTCAAGGACTACCTGGAAAACGGCAACATCGCGCATTCGGTGAACTACCCCGCCTGCTCCATGGGCAAGGCGCGCGCCGCGAGCCGCATCGCATGCCTGCACGCCAACGTGCCCAACATGATCGGCCAGATCACCGCCATCCTCGCGAAGGACAACGCCAACGTCCAGCGCATGGTCAACGAGAGCGCCGGCGAGAACGCCTACACCATGTTCGACACCGATGAGCACCTCGACAGCGCAACCATCGAGGCCCTCAAGGGCATCTCCGGCATGTACCGCGTGCGCGTGATCAAGTAGGCTCGACGGCGCCCCCGCTTAGAGCGGCCGCCGTCGAGCCCGCCGGGCGCGTACAATAGTGGGCAGTCACGCCTCGTCATCCGAAAGGAGGCCCCATGAAGGCCCTCCCATTTCCCTGCATCCGCCCCGTTCCCGAGCATGCGGCGGAGGTCGCCGCGCTGCCGTATGACGTGTTCGACCGCGCCGAGGCGGCGGCGTATGTGGCGGGACACCCCCTGTCGTTCCTGGACATCGACCGCCCCGAAACGCAATTCGACCCTGAACAGGACATGTACGCCCCCGAGGTCTACGCGCGCGGGGCGGAGCTGCTGCGCGAGCGCATCGAGGACGGGACGTTCGTGAGGGACGGGAACCTCGCGTACTACATCTACGAACTCGCCTGGGAGGGGCATGTCCAGACGGGCGTCGTCGCGGTGTGCTCCGTCGACGAATACGAATCCGGCATCATCAAGCGCCACGAGCTCACGCGCGAAGACAAGGAGCGCGATCGTATCGAGCACATCGAGGCCCTTGGCTGCCAAACGGGGCCGATCTTCCTCACCTATCGCGACCAGCCTGTGCTGGACATGATCGTGGGCGCCGCCAAAACCTCAACGCCCCTGTACGATTTCACCGACGAGGCCGGGGTGCGCCAGACCGCGTGGGAGGTCGCGCGTCGCGACGCCGTGGATGCGCTCCACGCCATGCTCGGCCGGATTCCATGCGCCTACATCGCCGACGGCCACCATCGCGCCGCAAGCGCGGTGAAAGTTGCCCAGCGCATGCGCGAGCAGGCCAAGGCGGAGGGCACGTACACCGGTAAGGAACCCTTCAATTACTTCCTCTCCGTCCTGTTCCCGGCGAGCCAGCTCACCATCCTGCCGTACAACCGCGTGGTCGCCGACCGCAACGGCCTCGATACACACGAGTTGCTCGAGGCTCTGAGCGGCACGGGCTTTGGGATCATCGAGGCAACGGGGCCGGTCGAGCCGAGCGAGCGCGGGGTGTTCGGCATGTTCACCGACGGCACCTGGTATGAGCTGCACGGGGACATGCGCGACGCCGTGAGCCCCGTCGCCTCCCTCGACGTCTCCATCCTGCAGGACCACATCCTCGCGCCCATTTTGGGCATCGACGACCCTCGTACCGACCCCCGCATCTCATTCGTGGGCGGCATTCGCGGAACCGATGAGCTTGAGGCCCGGGCGGGCAAGAACGGCATAGCGTTCACGCTGTGCGCCACCGGCATCGACCAGCTGCTCACCATCGCGGACGCCGGCGAGGTCATGCCGCCCAAATCGACCTGGTTCGAACCCAAACTGCGCAGCGGCCTGTTCATCCACCGCATCGCGAAGTAGCTCAAAGCCGCTTTCCGGCCCTTGGTTCCGTGCATTTTCACGATGATGGTCAAAATACCCTAGTTGTGCGCCAACATGACCTCGTTTCCAGCGATGCATACTCGGCCGCACATGTGAATCCTGGGACTTTGCTCTCATCTTATGAACCAGACCGGCACTCGCGTGCGCGAGCACGACCCGGAGATCGCGCAATCCTGGGGTTTTGTCTTGAGTCTTCTTGAGGTTCAACGCACAAACAGGGTATTTTGACCACCTGACCGGAATCGTATGGGGCGCCAAGCCCTCGGCCTTAAAATATATTCATTCACCACTGCGATTCATACCATTTTATGCAAGACCGCCCGGCTCCCATGGAGCCGGGCGGTCTTGCCGCGCGCCACTTGAAAGCCCACGCGCAAAGCGCGCAACCGGTGCTGCCGAAAAGACGCATCCGAGACGCGAGGCGCCTACTCCCCGAGCAGTACCCTCAGCCGATCCTGCTCGATGACCTCAATCAGCTCGAACATCCCCTCGCTGAACGCAAAATGCATGATGCTGCAGTTGCCGGGCACCTTCCCATGATCGAACCCGCCGTCGGGCACCCATCGGGTCAGGAACTCGCGACATGCCGACCCGTGGCTCACCGCCAACACGCGCTCATGGCCGGGACGCGCCATGATTTGCGCAAGCGCATCGCTCACACGACGGCGCACGTCCATCTGCGCCTCACCACCGAAGGGGACATAGAAATCGCCCCACGGGAACGGCGGCATAAGGCTCACGCGCTCCCCCTCGAACGCGCCGAACCCCCATTCGCGCAGGTCCTCGACGCGCTCATAGCTCATACCCACGATGCGCTCGATAGTCTGCTGTGTGCGGGTCAGCGTGGAAGTGTACGCATGGTCGAACGTGATTCCCTCGCGCTCGAAATACCTGCCGATGCGCTCCGCCTGCTCCTCGCCCTCGCGCGTGAGAGGCGCATCGCACCAACCTTGGATCACTCGCTTCTCGTTGAACATGGTCTTGCCGTGTCGGACAAGATACAGGTCGCCGTGCATCAATACCCCCCTTTGGCGCCCCGTCGCGCGGGCGGGCGTCGCATTTGTTTACATCTATGTGTTCCGATTGTATCAATCGACGGCGAATGCCGGCCAAGCCCGTCCTTGACCTTAATGTTGCGGAAAGGTTTATCCTACGGACGATCGACGTCGAGGAGGCCGACATGGACTTACGGGAAACATACGGCATCGGAGAGGTCTCCAAGATCGCGGGAGTATCGACCCGCACATTGCGTTTCTACGAGGAAGAGGGGCTGCTGAAGCCCACGAGGGGCCCCAACGGGTACCGCCGCTACACGCCGGCGGACATCGACCGCCTGCAGGAGATCCTGCTCTTGCGCCACATGGGCGTAGGCACGGCCGAGATCCCACGCGCCCTGAGCGCCACCGAAGATGAGCGCCGCCGCGCGCTCGCCCATCATCTCGAAACGCTCAAGACGGAGCATGCGCGCCTCGAGGCGCTCATCCGCACCGTCGAAACCACCATCGCACACATCGAGAAAGGAACGCCCATGAGCGACAAGGCCAAATTCGAGGGCATGAAGCGGGGCCTCATCGAGGACAACGAGCACGAGTACGGCAAGGAGGTTCGCGAGCGCTGGGGAGACGCCGCGGCAGACGAGGCGAACCGCAAGATGCTCAATCTGAGCGAGGGGGAATTCGAGCGCTTCCAGGAGTTGGGACGGGCCATCAACGAGGCGCTCGAGGCCGCCGTGACCGCGGGCGCCGACCCGACGGGCCAAGAAGGCGAGCGCATCTGCTCCATGCACCGCGAGTGGCTCGGATTCACCTGGAACTTCTACACGCCCGAAGCGCATCGCGGCCTGGCCGAGATGTACGTCGCCGACGAGCGCTTCACCGCATACTACGACGGGAACGTCGCCGGGTGCGCCACCTGGCTGCACGGTGCGATCACCGCGCACGCGAGGTAGGAACGCCCCTCGAATATCGTGCACCGGCGGGGCATTGGGCCGACGGACGGCGCCCGCCCGTATCGCGCGGCATGCGAGGAGCGTGAACGGCTACTTCCCGACGACGTCCGCACCGCGACCCAGTGGGCCCGCCTCGCGCAGGAGATGACGAACCGCGTCGGCGAGGTCGTCGCCTTCCCATGCGGCAGTGGCGGCGGCGCATGCCTCGGCGGAGGCGTTGATCGCGAGCGAGGCGCCCACAACCCCGAACAGCGGCATATCGGAGCGACTGTCCCCCACCGCCATGCACGCGGCCACATCGACGCCGAGCGCGCGGGCACGGTCCCGTGCGAACGCCGGTTTTGCAAACTCGTCGGCATCGCGCGCCACTTCGCCCGTGAACACGCCGTCGACCACCTCGAGCTCTGGTCCGCACCACCCGGAGAAACCGAAGCGCCGCGCCAGATACGCCCCGATATAGGACCAGGTGCAGGAAGCCAGATATGGCTCGAGGCCCGCGTCGCGGCATATGGCGAGGGCGGGCGCGATACCATCGATGAGGGGCATGCCGTCAAGCCACGCCTCGACGTCCTGAACGCGAAGGCCGGCGTAACCCGCCGCATCCACGCGACACACCGCGGCGTTATCCATCTCGCCGCGTGCGTACGCCTCCTCGGC
This sequence comes from Collinsella sp., assembly GCF_052346665.1. Classification (NCBI taxonomy): domain Bacteria; kingdom Bacillati; phylum Actinomycetota; class Coriobacteriia; order Coriobacteriales; family Coriobacteriaceae; genus Collinsella; species Collinsella sp. The sequence continues at coordinate 2,117 of NZ_DAWDUX010000032.1, read as the reverse complement.
GGCGCGCATCTCATCGCCGATGCCCAGGCGTTCGGCGACGAAGATGCCCGAATTCACACCGCGCGTGAGCGTTCCATCGATGTCGAAGAAGATGAGACCCCTAGGTTCCATCGAGCAGCCCTCCCATAACAAGCCGAGGCGGCGCGACGATTAATAGCATGAATCGAACTCGCACCCTTAGCCGCCAGCATCGAATTGCGTCCGGACGAATCGGTACCATTATCGCAAGGAATGAGTTTCCCGGCGATACGCGAAATGCCGTTGAATGGAATCTCGAATGGATAGGACGACAAACACGTTGATGGCTCAGATCATCTTGTCGCTTGCCATGTTCACACTCGGCATACTGGGCCTCCTCGTCTACGCGTACCTTGAATATCGCAAGAAGCCCGTAGCAGAGCAACGAGTGATGCGCAAAAGGCTTCTCATCGCTTTGGGCCGTGGCGTGATTAACCTGGTCAAAATCACGGCAGCGGTTGTCGTGGCGCTATTCGTCTCGGTCTTTTGGCTTGCCTTGAAGGAGAACCCGGCGCCCAAACGGCGATAAGGTGCGATCGTACAGCCCATCGCTGAAGAGCAAGCTGGGCGCGTGCGGGCGTGCGGGAGGGTCTTCGCGTCTCGCCGCCCCGTCGGAACTCCCATGTCTTCCGAGTTCGCGGGCCTTTTTGGCGATGAACGCATCCTCCTCGGCTTCGCTCACTTCGTCGACCCACAGCTCGCCGATGAGCATGTCCATGATCTCCATGCTGTGGACCCAGCGCGCCCGGGCGAAGTCGTAGGTCTGGCACACCGTATCGTCCATGCGATGAATCCCGATGCCGTTGTCCTCGATGTAGTACTTCATGCGCCCCCTTGAGCGAACGTAAACGCAGGCATCGATATCCCCCACTTCAATTTAGGGACAGTCCCTAAATTGAGGTTTGGCGCAATTACAGCAAGCCGCCTATCTGCGATTCTGCATATCTGCCGAAATGAGATTCTTGATATAGTCCGTTGTGTTGTCTTGCGATTTCAACCACGTATACATCTCTTCATCGGCGTCGCTGTTCGGATAAAACCGAATGGTTAGCTGCTTAACCTTCTTGCGATAATTGTTGGTCGCACGGCGCTGCGCTTCCGTCTGCATTGCCCCCCCTTACGGTTGCGATTTTATACTTACCAGTATGAATCTTGCTCTCCGGACTCATGGCCTTCAAGCTCTCATCGAAGTTGGCCAGTGCTCGTCACCCATGAAGGGTGCGGCGCGCAGACGACGACGCACCCCTTGAGGTCGCGAATCATCGCTGCTGTGCGGCCTGACAACACCCCCTTGGATGACACGCCTTCACTCGGAAGGACCCATGCTGATGACACTGGCACTCAACCGCCCCTTAAGCAACACGGCACTTATGCCAGCATTTGGGGCGCGTGACGGCCTCAGAACGACACTGCTCCAAAACAGTATCCCATGTGGATATTGACCTCGGCTCGTTGAATTACCAGTCAGAACGACACTGCTCCAAAACCGGTCTCGTCGCCAAGCTCTGCAAGACCGAGTTGGATTACCAGTCAGAACGACACTGCTCCAAAACCAGGGGCCTCACGATAGACAGGGCGATCGTGTTGGATTACCAGTCAGAACGACACTGCTCCAAAACCCCTGCTTGAGGGCGAACGCCCTGTGCAGGTTGGATTGCCAGTCAGAACGACACTGCTCCAAAACCGCCGATTACGTGCCGTGTCGTGACGCAAGGTTGGATTACCAGTCAGAACGACACTGCTCCAAAACCTTGCGTTGCACAGCGTTGTTAAATTTGAGTTGGATTACCAGTCAGAACGACACTGCTCCAAAACTGCGTTGCATAGTATCGCGTTGCGTTACTGGTTGGATTACCAGTCAGAACGACACTGCTCCAAAACGAGCAGTCGAAGAAGCGCATCCACCGCGTCGTTGGATTACCAGTCAGAACGACACTGCTCCAAAACTTCCATCAAGCCCGCCGACGCTGAGACGCGGTTGGATTACCAGTCAGAACGACACTGCTCCAAAACCGAGGGGAGCGTTCTTTTCGAGAGCGTGAAAGTTGGATTACCAGTCAGAACGACACTGCTCCAAAACCGTACTATCAAGTAATGAA
>NZ_DAWDUX010000031.1:0-27528 GCF_052346665.1 Collinsella sp. | reverse complement strand
GCCACGATCACGGTCGTGCCGGTACGGTTGATGCGCTCAAGGAGCTTCATGATGCCGAGCGAGATCGCCGGGTCGAGGTTGCCCGTTGGCTCGTCACAAATGAGCAGGGGCGGCCGGTTGACCATAGCGCGGGCAACGGAGACACGCTGCTGCTCGCCGCCGGAAAGCTGGTCTGGCAGAGAATCCATCTGATCACCCAGGCCGACAAGACGCAGGACCTCGGGGACCTGGGCCTTGATGACCGCTTTGGGCTTGCCAATGCACTGCAGGGCAAAGGCCACGTTCTCGTAGGCGGTGCGGTTGGGCAGCAGCTTGTAATCCTGGAACACGGCGCCGATCTGGCGACGCAGGAACGGGATCTTACGGTTCTTGATCTTCATGAGATCCTGGCCCGCCACCATCACGCGGCCGCTGGTCGGCTTAACATTGCGCAGCATGGTGTTGAGCAGGGTAGTCTTGCCAGAACCGGAGTGGCCAACCAAGAAGACGAACTCGCCCGGATAGATCTCGATGTTCACATCGTCGAGCGCGGGCTTGTTGGGCTGCGCCGGGTAGATCTTGGTGACGTGCTCCATGAGGATGACGGGCTCGACACCGGCCTCGCGCGCCTGGCGGGCGCGGGAGTCGTCGACGGGCGCGAACACCGTGGTGAAGTCCGGATTGTTCGCAAGTGCCGCGTCAAGGGACGCGACTTCGGCCGCCTGATCGGGCGTGACCGCGGGGGCTGGCGCATCCATGGGGGACGGAACGCTCACAGGCGTTGCGGCGGGTGCATCGGGCGCGGGCACGTTGAACAGCGGATTCGCCGCAGGCTGCGGAGACGGAGCCGCCTCGCCCTGCTGGGCGGCGGCGAACACCTGAGACTCGAGCGCATCGGGCGTGGCCGGAGCATCGAACATGGATTGGGGGGTGTTCTGCGGAACGGGTTGGTCGAACAACCGGTCCTGCACATCCGGTGACGGAGCGGCGTGCAAAGGGCTCACAGGATCAACCTGGGGCACCTGAGGTGCAGCCTGCTCGTCTCCGGGGGTACGGAAGTGGTTACCCACTAGAGCTCCTTAGAGTCGTGCGTTTGAACTACAGACTCTCCTATTTTAGCAATACGGCGGGTCTACCATCAAAGCAACACGGCAAGCGCCGGGGCATCGGGGACCAGTTCTACCCAATGGATTTAAACCCGTATCCAATCGCCTCGTTGACATCGGTGATGATAAGCATAGCGTTGGCATCGTGCTCGTAGACGACCGTCTTGATGATCGAGACCTCGCGGCGGCTCAACACAAAGAACAGCACGGGCCGGTCCTTCTTGGTCCAAGACCCCTGCGCCATGAGACGTGTGCAGCCGCGGTCCATGGCATGCAGGATATCGTGCTCGATATCCTCGTAGGCATCGGAGATGATGAAGGCGGCGCGCTGGCTGTTGCCACCATCGACCACCGCATCCACGACATATCCCATGACGACCATGGCAAGGGCGGCGTACAGTGCGTTGGTGAGGGAAAACACCGGGGCGGAGGCGGCACACACCGCGACGTCTATCGCCATGACCGTGGCACCCACCGGCAGCGAGCTCTTACGTGCGATGATCTGGCCAATGGTATCCGAACCGCCCGTGTTGGCTCCGCAGCGGAACACAAGCCCGTAACCGATACCCGAGATGATACCGCCCCACAACGCCGAAAGCATGAGGTCGCTATGGCTCACTTGGAGCACGAACGGGGCGAACAGATCGGTGAAGAAACCGAAGAGCACAAAGCCCGTGACCGTCTGCACCACGTACTTGAGCCCGCCCGACCGCACGACCACGAGCAGCAGCAACGCGTTCATGATAATGGTCTGCAAGCCAACGGGCAGACTAATCCCCACGCGTCGCCCGAGCTCGGCGATGATGGTGGCGAGACCCGTCAGGCCACCGGCGGCAAGGCCGTTGGGAATCATGAAGGCATCCGTCGCGAACGCGGCGATCGCGCAACCCGCGATGATAAGCGGCAGGTCGCTCACGAACTGCGACTGGATGATGCGGTTGATGTCGATGCGCCGTGCCATATGACCCTTACTCCGCCTGCTCGGTAGCCCAGCGGTGGTAGCCGATGATGAACGGATCGAGATCTCCGTCCTCGAGCACACCGTCCACGTTGCTTGTCTCCACGCCGCTGCGCAGGTCCTTCACCATCTGATAGGGGTACAGGACATAACTGCGAATCTGGTTGCCAAAGCCGATGTCGGTCTTGGGTCCGCGAATCTCGTCTAGCATCTCACCGCGCTTCTCGAGCTCCAGCTCGTACAGGCGTGCCTTCAGGATCTGCATACACGCCGCCTTGTTCTGGATCTGGCTACGCTCGTTTTGGCAGGTGACCACGATACCCGTGGGCATGTGCGTGACGCGAACGGCGGAGTCGGTGGTATTGACGCCCTGTCCACCAGGGCCACTCGCATGGTAGACGTCCACGCGAATGTCGTCGGGCGCAACCTCGATCTCGATGTCATCGGGCAAAACGGGGATGACCTCGACGCCGGCGAAGGTGGTCTGGCGGCGCTTCTTGGCATCCGTGGGGCTGATGCGCACCAGGCGGTGCACGCCCGCCTCGGCACGGAGCATGCCGAACGCGTCCTTGCCCTCAACCGTGATGGTGGCGCGGTCGATGCCGATGACCTCCGCTGCGGGGCAATCGTTCACCGTGACCTTCCAGCCACGACGGGCACAGTACTTCATGTACATCTTGAACAGCATGAAGGTCCAGTCTTGGGCCTCTAGGCCGCCCTGGCCGGGCTTGATGGACAAGATGGCGCTGCCGTGGTCGAACTCTCCCGTGAACCAGCTGGAAAGCTCCATCTCATCGATGGCGCGGGTAAGCTCCTCGGCAGCCGTCGCGGCCTCCGCCACGAACTCGGCTCCGTCCTCCCCCATTTCCTCGGCCAGCTCGAGTGCGGCGCGGGCGTCGGAAAGACGCTCGTGCGCGCGGTCAACCAGCTCGACGTCGCCCTTCACCTGGGAGAGCTCCGCCATATGCGCGCGAGCAGCGTCGGCGTCATCCCAAAATCCCGGCGCAGAGCTGGCCTGCTCGAGCTCGGTCACACGACCCCTGGCCTCGTCGATATGCAGATACGCCTCGACCTCTGTCAAACGCGCGGCGAGGGCATCCAGCTCTGTCAGAATCGACTCAGCGCTTGCATCCGCCGCCATTAGCGATTCCTACCGTGGCAGTTCTTGAACTTCTTGCCGCTGCCGCACGGACACGGATCATTGCGACCCACGTTAGAGTACGGGTCGCCGCTTTGGTCTTTGCGGTACGTGCGCACGGTGGAACCGGCGTTACCCAAGGTCCCCTGGGGTGCCCGCCCAGCACCGGCGGTCACCGCCTGCTGCGCGGCCTGGCGCTGGATGGTGGATGAGCCGGTGTCGCCATCGACCTCGGCCGGACCGCTCATGCGGGCGCCGGCGAGGGCGGGGTTGCGCTCCCCCTCGATCCGCGCGCGGGCGGCATCGGGGTTCTTGAACTCGGCATGCATCACCGTGCGCAGATAGTCCTCGTACATGGTGTTGACGAGCGTCTGGAACGCACGGAACGCCTCGGTCTTGTATTCGACGAGCGGATCGCGCTGACCGAACCCACGCAAGCCGATGCCCTGCTTGAGATAGTCCATCTCCTGGAGGTAGCCCATCCAGCGGGTGTCGATGACACGCAGCATGACCTGGCAGTTGAGTTCCTGCATGAGGCCCTCGCCCAGGCGCTCGGCCTTGGCGTCGTAGGCCTTCTCCACAAACGCGAGCACCGCATCGCAGAGCTCCCCATAGGGGGCGTCCGCAAACTGAGGGGCATCCGGGCGTCCGGTGAGCTCCACGACCCACTTATGCAGACCTTCGAGATCACGCTCGCCCTCATGCGAGTCAACCGGGCAGAACTCGGTCACGCAGCGCTTGATGGTGTCGTCAATGACCTCGTCGATGTGGTTAGAGAGATCCTTGCCGTCCAAAATCTTGTTGCGCTCGGCGTAGATGACCTGACGCTGCTTGTTCATAACGTCATCGTACTCGAGGACGTTCTTGCGCATGGAGAAGTTGATGTTCTCGACTTTGCGCTGGGCGCCTTCCACGGCCTTGGAGATCATCTTGTGCTGAATGGGCATATCGTCGCCCATGTCGGACGCGATCATGAGGTTGGAGATCTTGTCCATGCGCTCGCCGCCGAACATGCGCATGAGGTCGTCCTCGAGCGAGAGATAGAACTGGGTCTCGCCGGGATCGCCCTGACGGCCGGCGCGGCCGCGAAGCTGGTTATCGATACGGCGGGATTCGTGGCGCTCGGTGCCGATCACCGTGAGGCCACCGGCGGCGACCACCTGGTCGTGCTCGGCGCTGCACACGGCCTTCGTCTTGCGCACCAGGTCCTCGTAGACACGGGCGATCTCGGCGAAGGTTGCGGTGTCGATATCGATGCCAAGTGCACGAATGCCTTCGAGTACCTGGTTGAAGACGGTGCGCTCCACCGGCTCGAGTTCCTTCTCGTCCTTGGCGAGCAGGCGCCAGTTGGCCTCGTGGAGGATGCGATCGAGCACCTCGGCGTCGATGCCGAAGTCGTAGCGCATGAGCTCGTCGCGCGCCATCTCCTCGGCGTTGCCGCCGAGTAGGATGTCCGTTCCGCGGCCGGCCATGTTGGTGGCGATGGTGACGGCGCCCAAGCGTCCCGCCTGGGCCACGATCTGCGCCTCGCGCTCGTGGAACTTGGCGTTCAGGACCTCGTGCTTGATGCCGCGCTTGTTGAGCAGGCGGGAGAGGCGCTCGGAGCTTTCGATGGAGACGGTGCCCACCAGCACGGGCTGGCCGTTCGCGTGGCGCACCTCGATCTCGCTGGCGACGGCGTTGAACTTGGCGTCGATGGTGCGGTACACCAGGTCATCGTGGTCGACGCGGGCGACGGGTCGGTTGGTGGGGATCACCTGGACCGGCAGGTTGTAGATCTCGCGGAACTCGGCGTCCTCGGTGATGGCGGTACCGGTCATGCCGGAGAGCTTGTCGTACAGGCGGAAATAATTCTGCAGTGTGATGGTGGCGAGCGTCTGGTTCTCCTCGCGCACGAGCACGCCTTCTTTCGCCTCGATCGCCTGGTGCAGACCCTCGGAGTAGCGGCGACCCTCCATGATGCGACCCGTGAACTCGTCGACGATCTTGACCTCGCCGTTGGTGACGACGTACTGCTTATCGCGATGGAACATGTACTGCGCCTTGAGCGCCTGCTGCAGGTGGTTGACGAGGGCGCCGGAGAGGTCGCTGTAGATGTCGTCGATGCCGAGGCGCTGCTCGATCTTCTTCAAGCCCTGCTCAGTGGCGGCGATGGTGTGCTTGGCCTCGTCCATGACGAAGTCTCCGGTCGCCTCCACGGGCTCACCGGCAGCGAGCATGTCGAACTGGGCCTCCTCACCCTGCGTGAGGCCGCGCACGGCACGGGCGAAGTCCTTGTAGGTGCTGGCGCTCTTGGTGCCCGCGCCCGAGATGATGAGCGGGGTGCGCGCCTCGTCGATGAGAATGGAGTCGACCTCGTCGACGATGGCGAAGGCGTGATCGCGCTGGACGCGCTGGCCGGCGCGCAAAACCATGTTGTCGCGCAGGTAGTCAAAACCAAATTCGGAATTGGTACCGTAGATGACATCGCACTGATAGGCGTCGCGCTTGTCGGATAGCGGCATGCCGTTTTGAAGCAGACCCACCTTGAGTCCGAGGAAGCGGTAGATGGAGCCCATCCACTCGGAGTCGCGCTTGGCAAGGTAATCGTTGACCGTGACGACATGCACGCCTTTGCCGGAAAGCGCGTTCAGGTAGCCGGCGAGCGTGGACACGAGCGTCTTGCCCTCGCCCGTCTTCATCTCGGCGATCTGCCCCTCGTGCAGAGCCATGCCGCCGATGAGCTGCACATCGAAGTGGCGAAGACCGATGGTGCGCTTGGACGCCTCGCGCACGACGGCAAACGCCTCGGGCAGCAAGGCGTCGAGCGTCTCCCCGGCGGCCAGGCGGTCGCGGAACACACGCGTTTGGTCACGGAGTTCCTCGTCGCCCATGCCCTCATACGCGGGCTCGAGCGCGTTGATGGCGTCGACGGTCTTCCAATAGCGCTTGAGGTCCTTGTCGGAGCCGAAGGACAGCAGCTTAGAAACGAATCCCATGTGGTTTCCTCTTCACGATGCGCCAGAGCGGGCAGCGCACATTCGCGCGCGATACTCGCGTTGACGCATAGACACAGTTAAGGAAACTTTAGCCAAATGGCGCACAAGCTATGCGCAGGATGTATGTGCACACAAAACGACCCTGTACACGGCGGCGGGCCGAGTGAGCGCAAAACCTACGTTTGCGATGGTCCAGACGTTGGTTTTGCGCTCACTCGATTCGAATACCGGAAAACGTTACGGATATCGCCGAAAGGCGGGGAAAAAGATGATCGCAAAATGAAAACCCCGCACCCAGATGGGCGCGGGGTTTCACGCGTACGTCTAAAGGCGAAGGCTACTCGGCGACCTCAGCGGTCTCCTCGGCAGCGACCTCGGCCTCAGCGGCAGCCTCCTCGGCAGGAGCCTCAGCGGCCTTCTTGGCGGCCTCAGCGGCGGCCTTCTTCTCGTACTCAGCGGCACGCTTGGCCTTCTCGGCGGCCTTGGCCTCGCGCTCGGCGGCCTTCTTGGCAGCGGCCTCCTCGGCAGCGGCCTGCTTGGCGGCCTTCTTGGCGGCCTCGCGCTCGAGGGCGGCCTGAGCGGCGCCACCGAACTTGTCGGCGAATCGCTGGACGCGTCCACCGGTGTCGACGAACTTCTGCTGGCCGGTGTAGAACGGATGGCACTCGTTGCAGAGTTCGACCTGGATCTCGGACTTGGTGGAATGGGTCTTGAAGGTGTTGCCGCAGCTGCAGCGCACCGTGCACTCCACATACTCGGGATGGATGCCAGACTTCATGGCAGGGCTCCTCTTCTGGTCACGTCCTGGTTACCGACCAGGACAAAGGGGTGACTTGGTTTCCGACCAAGTCAAAATAGCTTGTCAATGCTACCACACGCACCGCGCGGCAGCGAACGTGCACAAAAGGTCCATGGGCGCATGGGGGCAGCGTGCCTCACCGCGCGCCTTATGCGAGGACCTACCCCGCCAAGCACTCGCGGCGGCCCTTGCGCTCAGCCAGCGGCACGTATCTGCCCGACTCGAGCACCGAGCGATACGCGGGGCGGATGATGCGGTGCGCGCAGATGAGCTCCTCCATGCGGTGTGCCGCCCAACCGGCAGTGCGTGCCACGGCGAACAACGGGGTGAACAGGGTGTCGGGGATACCCAGCATCTTGTAGATGAAGCCCGTGTACAAGTCGATGTTCGCGCAGATGGGCTTGGTGGTACCACGCACATCGGCCATCACCTGCGGGGCGAGCTTCTCGATGCGCTCGATCAGCTCGAATTCCTCCCCCATGCCCTTGGCGTGGGCCAGGCCGCGGGCATAGCGCTTGCACAGCACGGCGCGCGGGTCAGACAGGGTATAGACCGCGTGCCCCATGCCGTAGATAAGACCGCTGCCGTCGAAGGCCTGGCGGCGCAAGATCTTCTCCAGGTACGCGGCGAGCTCATCCTCATCATCCCAATTAGTCACGTGCGCGCGGATGTCCTCGTGCATCGCCACAACCTTAGCGTTGGCGCCGCCGTGGCGCGGACCCTTGAGCGAGCCGATGGCGGCGGCATAAGCGGAATACGCATCCGTTGCGGAGCTGGACAGCACGCGGCAGGCGAACGTCGAGTTGTTACCGCCGCCGTGCTCGGCATGGAGCATGAGCATGACGTCGAGCAGCATGGCCTCGGCGCGGGTATACCCGTCCTCGCCGCGAAGGATCTGCAAAATCGCCTCAGCCGTGGAGAAGCCGGGCTCCGGAATGGGAACGGGCGCACGCTTGCCGCTCACCTGGGCGGTGCGGAACGTCTGGGCAAAGGCGGCAAGACGGGGCAGACGGGACAGCAGCGAGATGGCGACGTCGACCTCGTGCTCGGGCGTTATGGAATCCGGATCGGAGTCGAAGGCGTAGAGCAGCAGCACGGCGCGCTGCAGCGCATTCATGATCGAGGGGCTCACCGTGGTGATGGGAAACTGACGCACGAACTCACTCGACAGATGACGATACGCGCCCAGGCGACCGTTGAAATCGTCGAGTTCGCTGGCAGTGGGCAGCTCGCCGGTGATGAGCAGATACGCGACCTCCTCATACCCAAAACGGTCCTCCTTCTGGGCATTCTCTATAAGGTCCTCGATGTCGTAACCACGCAGGATAAGATGGCCCTCGTCGGGCACGACCCGACCGTCGACCACGTTGTATCCGTGCACGTCCGAGATACGCGTGAGGCCGGCGACCACGCCGGAGCCGTCCGCATTGCGCAGGCCGCGCTTCACGTTGTGGGTGCGGAACAGGTCCTCGGAGTATTCCTCAGAGGGAATATCGTGGTAGAGACGGTCGGAATTCTCATCAACGCGGCGGCTCGCCTCGTAATCGAGAACCAAGCGGCTCAGGTGATCGTCGAAGCGATAGTAGATGTTGTGGGCGTCGTACGACATAGCGGGCTCCTTATTTGGCAAGCGCCCCGGCATATCGCCGGGGCGAACGAGGAACGATGGACGGAGTCGAGGATCACGCCGTGCGCAAACATGCACCCGTCACCAAATGGCACAGGCTACAGGCGGTACATGAACTGGAAGACATCCTCGCGCTGCATCTCGACGGTGACGCCGAGCTCATCACCCTTAGCGGAAAGCGCCTCTTGGAGCTCGGAGAAGCCGAGCGTCGAGGCGGACACGTCGGCGATGAGGGTCATGGTGAAGATGTCCTCGATGATGCTTTGCGTGATGTCGCGGATATCGACGCTCGCCTCGGATAGGACGCACGTCATGCCGGCGACGATGCCGGGGCGGTTCTTACCGAGGACAGTGATGACGACGCGGCTGGAAGAGGTCTCTGCCATGGGGTTCCTTTCGGGTCATGCGGCGATGCCGCCCAAATCGTTGCAAAGTGCCCGCCCTCGACGGCGTGCGGAAGACGGGTGGAGCCACGCGGCGCTAAGCCAGCATCCGGCATGTCCAAGCGCACTCCATTGCGATGCAGTGTTCCCAGTCTAGCCGATTTCGCGTGTCACAAGGCACGCCGAGACCCCCGCATCGACAAATGCAATCAAATTGCAAATCTCCGCGTTACCGCAGCGACTCGAGGACTCGGCGCATCTCCGCCTGCACGGCATGGTCGGCGTTGCACCCAACGACCCTGTCGGCGACAGCCTGCAAGGCGGGGCGGCCGTTGGCCATTGCGCAACCCGTGCCGACAAATCGGATAATCTCGTAATCGTTCATCGCGTCTCCAAAGGCCATGACCTCATCACGCTCGATGCCGTAATGGTCCATGAGCAACGCGATGCCCGACGCCTTGGACACCCCGGGCTGCATCGCGTCGATATAGGAGTTGCCCGAAGGCGCGAAAGTGAACAGATCGCCGAGCTCGCGCTGGAGGACATAGGCGTTGTCCATCACGTTACCATCGTCGCAAAAGATACTCGCCTTGATGATGTTGACCTTCGGCGACGGAAGCTCATAGATACGCTCCGCATTGGGAAGGTCCTTATCGACCTCCCGTACAAATATGTCCTCATCGTCGAGCAGGTAGGACTTTGTACGATCGAATAACGCCAGATGCATGTTAGGAAACATGGCCACGGTCCGTGCCAGGCGGCGAATCGCCAGGTGCGAGTACACCTCTCGGTCAATCTGCACACCATCCGCGTAGACTTGGGCCCCGTTAGATGCGACGAAGTCCATGCTGTCCTTTATGGGGGCGAAGAACTCGCACAGTCGGTCATACCGCCTGCCCGAACTTGCCGCAAAGTGAACGCCGTGCTCCTTGAGTTCGAGGATGAGGTCGTATGTCTCGGCGGGAACCATTCCGCTCTCGTCGAGGAGGGTGCCGTCCATGTCGGAGGCGATGAGCTTGATGTGTCGTGCCATGATGACGCTTCCTTACGTGTACAGGCCCCGCGGCTTATATATGGCCGCGGGGCACAACCTGTTGAGAAGCGTACCCGACGCAATCGGATGCAAGCACCACGCATCAAAGGTGCTCGAAACCCTTACCGAGCACTTATATTTCGCAGGGACCACGGGGAAATGAACGCGTCGCGGCCTACTCGGCGTATGAAAACGTCGTGACGTCGAACATGCCCTCGGGGCGAATGCGCAGGGTGGGGATAACCGGCAGCGGCAGGAAGATCATGCCCATGACGGGATCGAGCGGAGGCTCGATGCCCATTGCGCGCCCGGCCTCCATGAAGGCGTCGTGCTCGCGTGCGACCTCCTCGGCCGTCTTGTCGCTCATAAGACCACCGAGCGGCAGGTCGATCTTGGCCCTGACCTCGCCATCTTGCACGAGGACGAAGCCGCCGGAGCCCACCGCGCGCACGGCTGCGAGCATGTCAGCGGGGTCATCGCCCACCACGCAGACGTTATGGGAGTCGTGGCCGATGGTGCTCGCGATGGCGCCCCGGATGGCAAAACCGCGCACCCAGCCCTGCCCGATGTGCCTGCCCGCGAGCCCCGTGCCCGCCGCGCCATCGCCGTCGGCACCTGAGAGCTGTGCCTCGACCCCGCGGCCGTGACGCTCGATGAGCATGATGCGGCGGAGGCCCTCGGCGGTCTCGGGGCGCGCCATGCCGGTGACGGCGTTACCGGGGATCACGTCGATGACGGCTTCACCGGGGCGGAATTTGTAGGAGAAGACATCGAGCGAGAGCTCGGGCAGTTGGACGGAGTCACGCAGGCGCCCCTCGAGCTTGTCGAGGCCGGGTCGCGAGTCGACCGGCGCGATGGAGCCCACGAAGGCACCATCCTCGGCGAGGAGCTCGCCCGCAACGTATACGCGATGTGGGGCACCCTCAAACGCAAGGTTGTCGAGCAGCAGGACGTCCGCGCGCTTGCCCGGAGCGATGGCGCCGCGACGGTCGAAGGCGCACAGCGCGCCGTGGTCGAGACCGAAGACGTCCGCCGTGGAGAGCGTCGCCATGGAGATGGCAACCACCGGGTCGATACCCGCCTCGACAGCGACGCGGCAGGCGTTGTCGATCATGCCGACGTTGAGGGCGTCCGAGGGGGCGCGATCGTCCGTGGCGAAGCAGCAGCGGCGCGCGAGCGCGGGGTTCTCGACGATGAGCGGGGCGAGATTCGCGAGGTCGTGACTGCAGGTGCCCTCGCGAAGCATCACGTACATACCGCGGGAGAGCTCGTCGAGGGCCCCCTCGACGCCCGTGTTCTCGTGGTCGGCGATGATGCCCGCGGCGACGTAGGCGTTGAGGTCGTTGCCGCACGCCATGGGCGCATGGCCGTCCACCTGGCCGGATGCGGTCTTCGCGCCCACCGCGATGCGGCGGCAGGTCTCCTCGTCCGCACCGTACACGCCGGGCAGGTTCATCATCTCGCCCAAGCCGAAGATCGCACCGTGATACTCGTTCATAAAGGCTTCCATGTCCGCCGCGGTGATCACGGCTCCGGCCTGCTCGTCAGGCAGGGCGGGTACGCAGGAGGGCATCATGAACTTGATGTCGAGCGGCGCACGGGAGGCGTCCTCGATCATGAACGCAAGGCCCTCGAGGCCGCATACGTTGGCGATCTCGTGGCTGTCGGCGATGGCGGTGGTGGTGCCCCGGGTGAGCGCCATGCGGGCGTACTCGGACGGGCGAATGTTGGAGCTCTCGATGTGCAGGTGGCCGTCGATGAAACCGGGGGCGAGGTAGCGGCCCTCGCAATCGACGACGCGGGCGGCCTCCCAGGCGGGAACGGACGCGTCTGCGCAGTCGCGCCCCTCGAACAGGACGCCCGCGATGCAGCCGCATGTAACCGCGACCTGACCGCGCGCCACGCGCAAACGGTACACGTCGACGATCTGCGCGTTCACGAACACCGTGTCCGCCGGCACGCGACCCTCCGCCGTGTCGATGAGAGCCTGCATCAATTTGACCAGATTGGGTTCCATATCCTTGGCGCCGCCCTTCATGTGAGCCGTCATTTCATCCATGGTACCCAATGCGGCAGCCGAACCGATGCGAAAGGAGCGTTGCCTTTTTGGTCGTGGCCCCTTCACGGCTGATCGCAGGCGCAGCCTTTCCGCGAGCGAGCGCATCGGGAAACCGCTCCTGAATGGGGTTCGTTTCGCAAGGGCACCCAAACGCTTATCAAAACAAAAGGTCGACCGAGAAAACCGGTCGACCTTTCTTCAATATCCGGATACCGGATGCGAGCGCGGACGAAGGGCGCCTCGACGCTATTGCGGTCCAAAGGACGTACAGGCGCCACCGCCATCCGAGGACAGGGAGTCGTACACGCAGGGGCACGCCCTACGCCAGGCGGGCGAAGTGGCGCTTGCCAACCTGCAGGATCGTGCCGGGCTTGAGGGAGGCCGGGTCCACGTTGTAGGTCTTGGGCGAGACCGGCTCGCCGTCGAGCTTGACGCCGCCGCCGTCGATGTCGCGACGGGCCTGGCCGGCGCTCGGGACCAGACCGGCGGCCTGGAGCACGGCGGGCAGGTACACGAGGCCCTCATCGTTCACCGCGATCTCGACCGCGACCTCTGCTATGTCGGTGGGCATGTCGCGATTCTTGTGCACGCGATCGAACTCGGCCTCGGCCTCGACCGCGGCCTCGGCGCTGTGGTACGTGGTCACCAGGTCGCGGCCGAGCGCGCGCTTGAGCTCGTAGGGGTTGGCGGAACCGTCGGCCAGGGCGGCGTCGATCTTATCGACCTCGACCGGCGCGAGCGAGCTTGCCAGACGGTAGTACTTGCCAATCATCTCGTCCGGGATGGACATCGTCTTGCCGAACATGTCCGCGGGGGCGTCGGTGAGGCCGATGTAGTTGCCATAGGACTTGGACATCTTACGGGTGCCGTCGGTGCCCTCGAGCAGCGGCATAGTGAGCGCGATCTGCGGCTCCATACCCATCTTCTCCATGAGCTCACGGCCGGCGAGCAGGTTGAAGAGCTGGTCGTTGCCGCCCATCTCCACGTCCGCCTCGATCTTGACCGAGTCGTAGGCCTGCATGATCGGGTACAGGAACTCGTGCAGGGCGATGGGGGTCTGGGACTGGTAGCGCTTGGTGAAGTCGTCGCGCTCGAGAATGCGGGCGACGGTGAACTTGGACGCGATTGAGAGGAGCTCCTTCAGGCCCATGGGGAACATCCAGTCGCCGTTGTGGACGATGGTCGTCTTCTCGGGGTCGAGGATCTTCATCGCCTGGGAGACGTAAGTCGCGGCGTTGGCCTCGACCTCCTCCTGGGTGAGCTGCGGGCGCGTGGAGTTCTTGCCGGACGGGTCGCCGATAGTGGCGGTGCCGTTGCCGATGATGAGGGTCACGCGGTGGCCGAGGTCCTGGAACTGGCGCATCTTGCGCAGCGGGACGGCGTGGCCGAGATGCAGGTCGGGGCTGGTGGGGTCGACGCCGAGCTTGATGTTGAGCGGGACGCCGCGCTCGAGCTTCTTCTTGAGGTCCGCCTCGGGCACGATCTTGGCGGCGCCGGAGGTGATGATGCGCATCTGCTCGTCTACGGGCAACATAGGTGCACCTTTCTGCAAGGTCATAGCACCCTCGCCACGTGCCGGCGGGAACTCGCGCGGACGGGCGGTGCTGGGGAACGACATATGGGCATTAGTGTAACGCAGAACCGCCCTCAGCGGTACAGCCGCGTCCTCCCCCGCTCGTCCACGCGCACCGCAAGACGGGCATCGGAGGCATTTCGGTCGAGCTCCACCAAAAAGCGATCGCCGCGCTTGCTCGCCAGGCGCCGGGAACACGTCGCGCATGCACCATCGCAGGGTCCCTCGGCAGTAAGTACGCAATGCTCCATGACCATCAGCGGAGTCGATCCGCTTGCGACCCGCGCAACGGGAACAGACACACCTGCAAGGCGGGCGGCATTCTGCACGCCGACAACATTTTCATCGGAAAGCTCCTCGGGCAACCAGATACGACGAGCGCCCAAACCCTGTAGGACGCGCGCCGTTTGTGCGTTCCACACATTGAGCGGCGGTGCGACCTCCCACGCAACTGCCGCCTCGCACGCAGCGTCGACTTGCCCGATGTTGCGACAGAGTAAGGCGTCGGCCTCGCCACGCGCAACCGCCGCGCATGCCTCGACCACGAACGGTATGTCCCCCGCTCGGCAGACCTCACCCAAATCGATGACGCCATCGAGCTCGCCTGCTTCGCGCACGGCATCCCCAGTTCCTTCCGCGGCTCCTCCCGCGGCTCTCGCCCCCTCGGCTCCTCCCGCAGCCCCGAGAGTTAACTCTCGATGAGCAAAATCGTTCATTTGCGCGCAATCGTGCCGCGAGAGTTCACTCTCGCGGACAGGTCGCCGCTCCGCCGGGGACAGATGCGGCGACTTACGGCGCGCGTGGGCGAATCGGCCTCCGTCGTCCAGACGCCCATCCCCCTCACACGGCTCCGTAAGGGCCGAGCCCAACGAGAGTTCCTCGTCTCGCACGATATCGACGGCGGCACGCGAGGCAGCAACCAGCGCAGCAGACCTAACCAGGTGAACCGCGCTGCCCACCTCGACTTTGCGCTTGCATCGCACGAACGCGCGGTCTTGGGCGCCCACGTTGGCCGGGCACGGGACGATCGGCCAGCGCTTGGGCACGTCGGCAGGGGCATTGGCACCTGGGGTCGAGCAAATCTCCAACATATCCCCGGCTGCGACCTCGCGGGTAAATCTCACCCATGCGCCCTCGTATCCGGGTTCATCTACGATGCCCACCTCAAGACCCTGGTTGATGGCGCGCTCTACGCTCATAAGCCCAGCCCCCGTCGCGGTGTGACCTCCACGCAGGTAGCCATCGGTGAATCCGCGATTGAACGACCGTGCGAGCCGTGCCTCCAACTCGTCCAGCTCGCACTCATCGAGCTCGACCCCGGCGAGCGCGGCATCGAGCGCCTCACGATAACAGCCCACGACGTTGTACACGTAATCGGGCCCCTTCATGCGACCCTCGATCTTAAGGGACGCGACTCCGGCGCCAACCAGCGCGGAAACATGACGGATCCCCAGGTAATCACGCGGGCACAGCAGGCGGTCGCCCTGTGCGGCGGAGCGTCCGGCGCCCCTCGCCTCGGAAACGTCCCGCTCCCACGCCCCGCCCGCGAGCAGACGGCCCTCATCGTCCTCAAGCGCATAGGCCAGACGACAGGGCTGGGTGCAGTCCCCGCGGTTGGCCGAACGCCCGCGCATGAGAGCCGAATAGGAGCACGCGCCCGAATAACAGATGCAGATGGCGCCATGACAGAACGCCTCGATGGGCGTTCCCCCAGCGCAAAGACCCGCGAGCTCCGCCAAGGACAATTCGCGCGCGCACGTCACGCGTGACACTCCCAGCTCGCGCACGGCAAGGCGGACGGCACCAACGGACTGCGCGCCCGTCTGCGTGGACAAGTGGAGCTCCACGCCGGGCAGCTCGCGATGAATGAGGTCGCACAGGCCCACATCGGCGACGATCAGCGCATCGGCGCCCGCGTCAAGCGCGGCCGACGCAAGCTCCAGCGCAGAAGCGAGTTCGTCATCGTGCATGCAGACGTTCAGGGCCACATAAACACGTGAGCCATGTGCGTGGGCGAGGGCGCAGCCGCGCGAAAGCTCGGAGAGCGAGAACCCGCCGTTCGCCGCACGCGCATTAAAGGAGCCGAGCCCCACGTACACGGCATCCGCCCCCGCCGCAATCGCCGCTCGAAACGCATCCGGCGTGCCCGCCGGAGCCAGCAACTCGACCATACTCGATGCCTCCCCTCTCACGCGCCCCATCAACCTGTACGGCGCAATCTGAACGCTCCAACGTGTTTTTCGCATTGAGTAAGGATACCCGAGCGGACGTCTGCGCCGCTTGCGCTATCGTATGAATATCTATGTGTTACGGCTTTTGGGCACGCGCCCACCTGTATATGGGAGGTCGTTTATGGGTCATCGACAGCGCTACGCGCGCAGCCGCGCAAAAACGCACGCCGTCCCCGTCATCCTCGTCTCCGCTCTCGGCTTTTTGCTCGTGGCGGGCATCGCGTTCGGCATTGGCATGATCGGTAACGTGAACCGCTGGCTCTCCGATCTTCCCGACTACACGAATGCCGACGAGTACCTCGTGAGCGAGCCCACGCACATCCTTGACGCCGCGGGCAACGAGATCGCCGAGTTCTTTGTCCAGAACCGCGAGAGCGTCACCGCCGACCAGGTATCGCCGTGGGTTCTCCAGGGCACCGTCGACGTTGAGGACGAGCGCTTTTACGAGCATCCGGGCGTCGATATCATCGGCATCGGCCGCGCTGTGCTCGCGCAGCTCACCGGTCGCTCCGAGGGCGCCTCGACCATCACCCAGCAGCTCGTGCGTAATACCATCCTCTCGGAGGAGCAATTCGACCAGACCATCGAGCGTAAGGTGCGCGAGGCCTACATCGCCCTCGAAATGGAAAAGATCTATTCCAAAGACGAGATCTTGATGATGTACCTCAACTGCATCTACTACGGCCACGGAGCCTACGGCATCCAAGCCGCCTCACAAACGTACCTCTCCAAAAACGCGAGCGACCTCACGCTCGCCGAAGCAGCCCTACTCATCGGCCTACCCAACTCGCCCTCATACTACGACCCCACCGTTAATCCAGACGTCGCCGTCGAGCGACGCAACAAGGTGTTGGGCAACATGCTCCGCCTGGGCACCATCACCCAAGAAGAATACGACGCCGCCGTGGCCGAGCCGCTCGCGCTCAACGTGACCGAGGTCTCCGAGTCCGGCATCAACGTCTTCTCACAGCCGTACTTTGTCGACTACGTCAAAACCCTCCTTCAAGAGGAGTTCTCGACCGACGTCCTGTTCAAAGGCGGTCTCACCGTCAAGACGACGCTCGACCCCGCGGTGCAGCAGGCCGCTGAGACCGCCGCGGTGGAGAACATCAACAAGTACCCCGCCGCCGCACGCGACGCCAAGGACCTCGACATCGGCATGACGGTCATCGACCCTAAGACCGGGTACATCAAGGCGATGGTTGGCGGGCGCGATTACAACCGCGTCGAGGACGACGGCAGCGTCCTCCACATCAACCATGCGACTTCGCGCAACCAGCCCGGCTCATCGTTCAAGACGTTCACGCTCGCCACCGCCATCGAGATGGGCATGAACCCCAACATCACGATCAACTGCAACTCGCCGCTCACCTGGAAGATCGCCGGGCAGGCAGATTACGTGGCGCAAAACTACGGCAACCAGAGCATGGGCTACATCTCGCTCGCCCGCGCGACCGAGCTCTCGTCCAACACCGGCTACCTGCAGGTAGCAGAGACCATCGGCAACCAGAACATCATCGCCATGTGCAAGAAGCTTGGGCTCGACACCTCCGAGATGAACGATGTCCTGTCCATGACCCTTGGTACGGGCAGTTTCTCCACCGTTGAGATGGCATCCGCCTACGCCGTCTTCGCGAACGGTGGCTACTATCGTGAGCCCGTCGCGATCTCCGAGATCGTGGGGCGCGGCGGCAAAACCGTGTACAAGCACGAAGACGCTGGCAAGCAGGTCATTTCCGCTGGAGTGGCCGCAGCCGTGACCGATGTCCTCGAGGGCGTCATGACCAACGGCCTGGGCGCTCCTGGCAACCCGTACATGAACCAGCCCGTCGCCGGTAAGACCGGTACGGCCGGCACCGCGGACACCGCAACCAACCTGTGGTTTGTGGGCTACACCCCGCAGTATGCCACCGCAATCTGGGTGGGCGGCTACAACGGCACCGTCGACCTCGGTTCCCTTATGGGCAACCAGATGACGCTCCCGGTGTTCAAGAGCCTGATGCAACAGATTCTGAACGGGCTTGCTCGCGAGGAGTTCCCCACCGGAGAAACACCCACCTACAAGAAGGACTCCGAGTGGAAGTTCTCCAAGACCAACCCCAAGGGCGAAGACGAGGACGAGGAAAAGGAAGAGGAGACGACGGAGGAAACCGAACAGCAGCAGACCACGACGCCCACGCCGGAGCAGCCGACCACGCCTCAGGAGCCCACGACGCCTACTCCGGAACCCGAGCCTGAGCCCACGCCCGAACCCGAGCCTGAGGTGCCCGACGGCGGCACCACCGGTGGCGGTACAACGGGCGGCGGACAAACCACGACGCCAACCGCATAGGAGACAGCCATACAAAAACCCTCGTCCACAGGGACGAGGGTTTTTCTTTTTGGAGTCTCATGCTCCCCTATCGATGCAAGCGACGCCAGTACGCCACCAGCAACAAAACAAGCACAATGGGCAACGTGATGAGTAAGGCGAACAGGAGCATATGGATTACCATCGGGCTCACTTGCGCACGCTCCTCAGCTTGGAGATCATCGCCTCAAACGTCTCTCCGTCCAACGGCGTCTGCGTGATGACGAGAATCGTGTCGTTTCCAGCCAGCGAGCCGAGAACATCGGGCAGCTCGGCGGCATCGATTGCCGCGGCGATGCCCAGGGCGGTACCGGGCTGCGCCTTGATGATGACGAGGTTCTCCGTGCGCTGAACGCCAACCACGAGCTCAGAGACCATACGTTGCAGATGTAGATCCTCCGCAAGGACGTACATGCCCTCGGGCAGCTTACGAAGCCCCATGTCGGCGATATCGCGCGAGACGGTCGCCTGCGTGCAATCGAACCCACGCGCTTTAAGCTCGTCCACGAGCACGCGCTGAGTGCGCACGTCCTCAGTTCGGACGATCTCTCGAATAGCATCTTGGCGGCCATTGCGTTTTTTGGCCATGTTCTCCACCATTCCCTAGCGGTTCCCCACATTTCGAGTACAGCATACCGCCGAATCTCTTTAAAACGGATTAGCAGGCATCACGCTATCTAATTGAAACATTTTTGCATAGAACAGGCAAATGCAATCATATATGTGCATATTGAAGCATTTTTACGGGCAGGCCGTCAAAGCTCCATCGTCATATGCCACGTCCATAAAGCACAAACCACGCGCAGGAGCAGTAGGGCCCGCCGCCCGACGATCGCACGCTGTAATCACCTCTAAAACCCACTCCGGATCTCGACGACCCGCGCCGACTTCAACGAGGGTCCCAACGATCGTCCTGACCATGGAATGCAGGAACGCATTACCCGTGATGGTAAAGGCTATGTGCTCCTCACCCAGCGCGCCCTCCCTTTCGAAGGAGACCTCAATCACGTTGCGACACGTGGGCTTGCCGATGGCGGAAGACATCTTGCAGAAGCTCTTGAAGTCATGCTCCCCCACCAAATACGAAGCGCCGCACTCCATCGCCTCGACATCCAAGGGCAGTCGATGCCACCAAGTCACCTTGCGCGTGAGCAGCGGCGGTGCGTCGCCCGTAGCTATGCGATAGGTATAGGTTCGAGCACGCGCGTCAAAGCGAGCCGAGAAGCCGGAGGAGGCATGAAACACCCTACCAAGCGCTATGTCATCGGGGAGCAAGGCCGCCATCGCGCGCATCCACCGTCGATGCTCGATGGCCAACTCATCATGGTGTGCGGGGACGCTCACGTACTGCGCTATGGCGTGAACACCTGCATCGGTGCGACCGGCACACGTGAGGTCGATAGGACGGCGTAAAAAGGTCTCGAGCGCGCAGCGGACCTCCCCTGCGACCGTCCTAAGCCCCGGTTGCTCGGCAAACCCGGAGAAGCCGGCGCCATCGTAGCCCAGCCGAAACACCAAGGTGCCGTCGAGCACCTCCGGTTCGAAATAGGACGGCGCGCCCACGCGCATATCGTCTGTTTGGGCCACTGAAGCCTCCTTATTGCAATCTTTCGTGCCTATGCTACCAAAATCACCAACATAAACCCAGGATGGTCAAGACGAGCACGAGCGCCGCCCCCAATGCGAGCACAAGGCGATCATAAGGAGCCAATCGACGAGGAGCGGGCAGTTTCCCAGCGGCAACGGAATCATAGCAACGGGCGGACATGGCCTCGGCCAAACGATCCGCACGGCGGAACAGGCCAATCATGAGGGGCGTGAACACCGAAGCCCACACGCCGATGCGCGAGAAGAGCGGACCGGCATCGAACTGGGCTCCGCGCGCACGCTGGGCGAGTCGAATCCGATTGAGCTCCTCACTCACGAGCGGGATGAATCGCAGTGCCACGGCGAGCACGGTGCCCAAAGGACCCACGCTCACACCAAAACGGGCCAGGGGGCTCAACAGGCGCACGCAGGCATCACTCAGCTGAGTCGCGGTCGTCGACGAGGCAACGACGAGTGAGAAGCCCACGAGTAACAAGATGCGCGTTATAGCCATGAGTCCCCGCAAGCCTCCCGCCGGGCTGAGACCAATCGCGCCAACCAACTCCACCGTTCCCCGGCCATCGCACGACACCAGGTTCGCAACGAGCGTGAACGCGAGGATGACGGCAACGGGCCGTATGCCGCGCAGCACACGGCCCAACCGCATGCGCGACGACGCGAGGCAGCCGCACAGGATCAGCAGCCAAACAACGAGCATGGCCGGCACTCCGGCAGAAAAGACCCCAGCCGTCGCAAGCAACAGAAGCACGATTTTCACACGGGCATCGAGGCGTGCAACGGGTGTCCCGGGAACATACTCACCAAAAACCGTGCCAAACGCTTGAGGCCCCCTCGACGCATGACCCATGGCGGAGTCACCCGCAAACGGCTGTAAAGAGGCATCTGAGGGGCCTTCAGGCGCGCGGGCTGCATGTAGGGACCCATTTGACAACATGAGCTCGCGTGTCGCAAAGGGACGCCACTCATCGACATCATGCGTAATCACCAAAACCGACCGGCCCTCCGCGGCAAGATCCGTCACGAAACGGTGCGCGAATGCCCTGCCCCGCGCATCAAGGGCGGCGCTCGGCTCATCGAGCACGTATACGGACGCATCGAGCGAAAGCACCGATGCAAGCGCAACGCGGCGAGCCTGCCCCCCGGAAAGCTCAAAAGGAGAGGCATCGGCAAGCTTCCGATCGAGCCCTACGGCATCGATGGCCTTAAAGACCCGACGATCGACCTCGTCCTCACTGAGCGAAAGGTTGCGCGGAGCATAGGCGACTTCGTCGTAGACCGTCTCGAGGAAAAACTGCGCTTCTGGCTGCTGGAACGACAGCCCGACAGTGCCGGGAACTGGATGCACCGGGGAAGCAGGGGCAACATCTGCGACGGAGGAGTTGTCCGCGCAGGTGTGAAGGCGAATGGAGCCCGCATCAGGCGAGACCAATCCCGCGACAAGCGAGGCAAGCGTCGACTTGCCGGCACCCGATGCGCCCGTGAGCAACACCACCTCGCCGGCGTGCAGCGAAAACGAAATGTCCTTGAGGACGGCACGATCGCCATAGCTAAACGAGACACCCCCCACCTCAAGGATCGGCGCATCGCACGGCGTGGCAACAGCTCGGCACCTGGCAGCCTCCCGACCCGTGCAAGAGCCAAAGGAATGTTGCACAGCCTGAGGGCCGGAAGACGCGCGACAAGCAGACTCGGAGGCGCCTAGAGCTCCGTTGATGGAGGCAACATCCACGATGCGGTCTGCAAGAGCGATCTCAAGCGGGTCGTGCGTAATGAGAGCGACGCCGATGCCGTCTTCATGGACAAGAGTGCGAAAGAGCGTACGGAGTGATTCGCGGACCGCCGGATCGAGCTGCGCGGTAGGCTCATCAAGCACAAGATATCGAGGAGTCATGGCGAGCACACCGGCAAGGGCGATGCGTTGCTGCTCTCCGCCGGAAAGTGCCGTCGTAACGCGATCCTGGAACCCTGATAACCCTACACGGCGAAGTGCACAGTCGACACGCTGAGACACCTCTTCTTCCGACAGGCCAAGATTACGGGGCCCAAAGGCAATCTCGTCAAATACGAGGGAGGAAACGATTTGATCAACGGGATCCTGGCACACACGGCCAACAAGCGACCGAACCATGAGGCGTTCACGTTCGTTAGCAGAGGGGTCGTGACCATCGACAACCACACAGCCATCGTCAACCAGCTGCGCCGCGCACAACACACGACCAAGGGTGGACTTTCCACACCCGTTATCTCCCGTTAGGGCAACAATCTCACCCGGAGCAAGGGAGAATGAGCAACCAGACAGGACTTCAGCCCCATCCAACACCACGCCAACATCCTTCACTTCAAGCACGTTCTCGCCCCCTTTCTCTTGTTTTGCCTGGGCGACTGGCGGCGGGCAGTTCACTCAATGCGAGTTCCGCACGAGCCGAAGGGCCCAGTGGGCCCTTCGTGCGAGCCAGGACTGCCCGAACAGGGAGTGAACTGCCCGCCGCCAGTCGCCCAGGCAAAACAAAAAGGGGCACGCGAACGTACCCCTCTTCAATGTGATGCACGAGCAGCTACGTGCTACTCAGCGGTCTCCTCGACAGCGGCCTCGGTCTCGACGACCTCAGCAGCCTCCTCGACGGCCTCGTCCTTCTTGACGACCTTAGGAGCAGCGGCCTTCTTAGCCGGAGCAGCCTTCTTCGCCTTAGGGGTGCAAGGCTCGGAGACGATCTCGATGATGACCATCTCAGCGCAATCGCCCTTGCGCGGACCGAGCTTCATGATGCGGGTGTAACCACCATTGCGGTCGGCCCACATACCCTGAGCGGCCTTGTCGAAAATCTCAGCAACGAGATTCTTATCACCGAGCTTGGCGATGGCGAGACGACGAGAGTGCAGGTCGCCCTTCTTGGCCCAGGTGATGATCGGCTCAGCATAGGAACGCAGGGCCTTGGCGCGCGTCTCGGTGGTCTTGATGCGATCGTTCTCGAAGAGCGCCTTGGCAAGGCTCTTCTTCATGGCCTTGGTGTGGCTGGCGTCGGTGCCGAGCTTCAGGCCTTTCTTCTTATTGTGACGCATGGTCTAGTTCTCCTCTATACCTAGGGTTTAAGCCTTGAGGCTCAGACCCATGGACTCAAGCTTGTCCTTGACTTCCTCGATCGACTTCACGCCGAAGTTGCGGATGTTCAGCAGGTCGTTCTCGGAGAACTCGACCAGCTGGCGCACGGAGTGAATACTCGCACGCTTGAGGCAGTTGTAAGAGCGGACGGAAAGGTCCAGGTCCTCAATCTGCTTGTCAAGCTCGGCATTGTCGCTCGTCACCTCGGGGGCGAAGATGGAAATCTCCTCCTCCGCCTCGGGCTCGTCGGCCAGGGTCATAAACGCAGCCATGTGCTGGTTGATGATGTTGGCCGCAGACACAACCGCGTCACGCGGGGAAAGCGCACCGTTGGTCTCAATCTCAAGAACCAGACGGTCGTAGTCGGTGTGCTGGCCAACGCGGCACGCCTCGACGAGCTTGGCGCAACGCTTGACCGGGGAGAAGAGCGAGTCGACGTTGATGATGCCGATAGGATCATTGTCGCGCTTGTTCTGCTCGTAGGACACGTAGCCGCGACCATACCCGATGCGCATGCTCATGGTCAGATGACCACCCTCGGTGAGGGTCGCGATGTGCTGCTCGGGATTGACGAGCTCGAACTCGGACGGAATGAAGAAGTCTGCGCCGGTAACCTCGCACGGGCCATCGACCGAGATAGTCGCAGTGCCCTCGTCCGTGGTACCAAGCGTGCGGAACACGAGACCCTTCACGTTCAAGACGATGTCGGTGACATCCTCGACCATGTTGGGAATCGTGGTGAACTCGTGCTGGGCGCCATCGATCTGGATGGCCTCGACGGCTGCACCCTCGAGCGAGGAAAGCAGCACGCGGCGCAGGGAGTTACCCAGCGTGTCGCCATACCCGCGCTCCAGAGGCTCGACGGAAACGCGAGCAGCAGTCTCGCTGATCTCCTCGACGTGAACCTGGGGCCTGATGAATTCGGACATGTAATACCTCCAGCGTAGCGCGCAAACGATTACTTCGAGTAAAGCTCGACGATGAGCTGCTCGTTGATGTCGCCGCTGATCTGGTCACGAGAAGGCAGCGAGATGACGTTGCCGGAAAGCTTCTCGATGTCGACCTCGAGCCAGCCAGGGACCTCGAAGCGCTCGGAGGAGATGAGTGCCTCCTTGATGGGGAGCAAGTCGCGGAACTTCTCGCCCACAGCCACAACGTCGCCGGCCTTCACGCGGTAGGACGGGATGTCCACGCGCTTGCCGTTAACGGTGAAGTGGCCATGGCGGACGGTCTGACGAGCCTCCTTGCGGGTGCGAGCGAAGCCGAGACGGAACACGACATTGTCGAGACGGGTCTCGAGAATGGTCATGAGGTTCTCACCGGTAACGCCGTCCATGCGAAGAGCATGCTCGTAGTAGTGGTGGAACTGCTTCTCGAGAACGCCGTAGATGAACTTGACCTTCTGCTTCTCGCGCAGCTGCATACCGTACTCGGATTCCTTGCGACGGCGCTTGGGCTGGCGGATAGATTCCTTTTTGGAGCTGTAGCCGAGCTCAACGGGATCGATCCCGAGCTGGCGGCAGCGCTTAAGAACCGGAGTCCTGTCGATTGCCATAATAAATCGATCCTTTCAGTTACACGCGGCGACGCTTCTTGGGGCGGCAGCCGTTGTGCGGGATGGGGGTCTTGTCCTGGATGCTGGAGACCTCGAGGCCAGCGGCCTGGAGGGAGCGGATCGCGGTCTCGCGGCCCGAACCGGGGCCCTTCACGAAGACGGCGACCTTGTGCATACCGTGCTCCATAGCGGCCTTGGCGCAAGCCTCGGCGGCCATCTGGGCGGCAAACGGGGTCGACTTACGGGAACCCTTGAAGCCCACGGTACCAGCGGACTGCCAAGCGATGACGTTGCCCGCGGGATCGGTAATGGAAACGATGGTGTTATTGAACGTAGAACGGATGTGAGCCTGGCCCACGGAGATGTTCTTACGGTCGGCGCGCTTGATACGGGTGGTGGCGCCGCGCTTGTTCTTTGCAGTAGCCATTATGCGTCAGTCTCCCTTATTTCTTCTTCTTGGCACCGATCTGACGCTTCGGACCCTTGCGGGTGCGAGCGTTGGTGTGGGTGCGCTGACCGCGAACAGGGAGACCCTTGCGGTGACGGAGGCCGCGGTTGCAGCCGATGTCCATGAGGCGCTTGACGTTCTGGGCGCGCTCGCGACGGAGGTCACCCTCGACCATCAGGCCATTCTTATCAATGTAATCGCGGATCGCCGAGATCTGCTCCTCGGTGAGGTCCTTGATGCGAGTGCCGTCGGCAATGTTGAGCTCGGCGCACATCTTCGCTGCGGTGGTGCGGCCGATGCCGTAGATGTAGGTCAGACCAATCTCCGCACGCTTCTCGTTCGGAAGGTCGACACCGTTAATACGGGCCACTGTGGATCTCCTCTCTTAACCCTGGCGCTGCTTGTGGCGCGGGTTCTCGCAGATCACGAGAACCTTGCCATGGCGGCGGATGATTTTGCACTTATCGCACATCTTCTTGACGGAAGGGCGTACCTTCATCGTTCTTCCTTTCGGTAGTGCTCAAGCTACAAGGTGGAATGTTATCTACTCGCCCAGCCGCAGGCGTTAATAACGAATGGCTGGAAGCATGTATCGAACCTTACGGGGCAGAGCACACCCTTCCGGTTCGAATACGTGCGAATGGTCGTTACTTATAACGATAGGTGATGCGACCGCGGGTCAGATCATAGGGAGAGAGCTCCACAACGACCTTGTCACCCGGCAGAATACGGATGTAGTTCATACGGATCTTGCCCGAAATGGAACAGAGAACCGAATGACCGTTCTCAAGCTCAACGCGGAACATGGCGTTCGGCAGCGGCTCGGTGACCGTGCCCTCAAGCTCGATGGCGTCTTCCTTCTTCACGTGCATCATCTTTCTCTCGAAAACGACAGCAACAGTGCATGTTACTACATGCTAAACAGGCGAAAGGGAAATTCCCAATCGCTCCACAAATATTCTGTCCCACCGGCAGCCCGACGGTGCGGGCCCGCATGGTTCGGCGCTCGGGCAGTCCTGCTCACGACGAAGGCCACATTTAGTGGTCTTCTGTTCGTGCGGAACTCGCGGCGGACCATGCGGGCCCGCCCCGTCGGGCTGCCAAGGTACCGTAGTCCCTGGGCTTTCCCATATCGTCCGATGCGAGTTCCGCATGAGCCGAAGGCCCCAGTGGGGCCTTCGTGCGAAAAGGACTGCCCGAGCAGCGGATGATATAGGAAAGCCCAGGGACGGGCGGTTACATTGAACCGCTGGTCATGGGACACCATGGGCCTTGTGAATCCTGCGTGAGGATCACAGGGCCGTCGTTGGTGATGGCGACCGTGTTCTCGTAGTGCGCCGCGGGCAGGCCGTCGTCGGTCGACACGAGCCAGCCGTCGGAACCGGTGTGCACGCGGTTGGAGCCAAGTGTGATCATAGGTTCAATGGCGATGACCATGCCAGCCTGGAGCTTCACACCACGACCCTTCTTGCCATAATTCGGCACGTTGGGATCCTCGTGCATAGCGCGACCAACACCATGGCCCACGTAGTCACGAAGGACTCCATAGCCATTGCTCTCGGCGAGCGACTGAACGGCATGCCCCACGTCTCCGATATGGTTTCCGGGAACGGCCTGCTCGATTGCCGCCTTAAGGCAGTCGAGCGTGCATTCGCACAGGCCCTTTGCCTCGGTGCTGGGATTGCCAACGTAAAACGTCCAAGCGTTATCCCCCACCCAACCGTCAACGATCGCGCCGGTGTCAATCGAGATGATGTCTCCCTCGCGCAGGATGACGTCGGGATTGGGAATGCCGTGAACAACCGCGTCGTTCAGCGAAGCGCAAATGGACCCGGGGAAACCGCCGTAGCCCTTGAAGGCGGGCGTGCCGCCGTGCATGCGGATGATCTGCTCGGCAAGCTGATCGAGTTCAAACGTCGAAACGCCAGGTCGAATCATCGAGCCGACCTGCCGGAGCGCCATCTTGGACAGAGCTCCGGCCTTCTTCATCTGCTCGATATCGGCGGCAGATTTGATCTTGATCATAGACCGAGCTCAGCCTTCACATCCGCATACACCACGTCGATATCACGATCGCCATCGACGACCTTGAGGATGCCCTGGCCGCGGTAGTACTCCACGAGCGGGCTGGTGTTCTTCTGGTAGACATCAAGACGGTTCTTGATGGTCTCGGGCTTGTCGTCATCGCGCTGATACATCTCGCCTGCGCACTTGGGGCACACGGCGGTATCGGGACCTGCGGTGTAACCGCAATCGCGGCAGGTGCGACGAGAAGAGAGGCGATCGACGATTACCTCGGCGGGAACATCGACTAAAAGCGCGCCATCGAGCTCGCGACCCATAGCCGAAAGCTCGGTATCGAGCGTCACGGCCTGCGTCGTGTTGCGCGGGAATCCGTCGAGGATGAAGCCCTTCTGCGCATCGTCGGCAGCAAGGCGCTCCTTGACCAGGTCGATCACGAGCTGATCGGGAACGAGCTCTCCGGCGTCCATGTACTTCTTGGCAGCAACGCCAAGCTCAGTCTGAGCCTTGACGGCAGCGCGAAGCAGGTCGCCCGTGGAGATATGCGCCACACCATAATCGGCAACAAGACGCTGGGCTTG
>NZ_DAWDUX010000030.1:0-27576 GCF_052346665.1 Collinsella sp. | reverse complement strand
ATGCAGCACGTCCTTGCCATGCTCGTGGGCAACATCACGCCGCCCATGCTCATCGCCGGTACCTGTGGCCTTTCCGCCGCCGACCAGACCATGCTCATGCAGTCCGCGATGATCATCGGCGGGCTTACCACGCTTGTGCAGCTGTTCCCGGTGCTCGGGTTCGGCATGGGGCTTCCCAGTGTCATGGGTGTCGCGTTTGCGTACATGCCCATTCTTACCACGATTGGCATGCAGTACGGTATCGCCGCGATCTTTGGTGCCCAGCTCGTGGCGGCGTTCGTCTCGATTTTCATCGGCATGTTCATCGGCAAGATCCGTAAGTTCTTCCCGCCCATCGTGTGCGGCACGGTCGTGCTCGCCATCGGCCTGTCGCTCTATGCCACCGCTATCAATTACTTTGGCGGCGGAGCAGGGGCAAAGGCGGCCGGGACCTTCGGCTCTCCCGAGTTCTGGATCCTCGCGGCGGTCACCCTCGGTGTCACGCTGGCCTGCAGCCTGTTCGGCAAGGGTTACATCAAGATCTCCGGCATGGTCATTGGCGTGGGCGTGGGCTACGTGGTCGCGCTCATCATGGGAGGCCTGATCGACTTCACGCCGGTCGCCGAGTCCGCGATCATCTCTGCGCCCATCCCGCTGCACTTTGGTCTCGAGTTCCACCCCGACGCGATCATCATGATGATCCTTATGTACATCGTCCAGGCCGTGCAGACCATCGGCGATGTGTCCTCCACCACCATGGGTGGCTTTGGTCGCGACGCGAAGGACACCGAACTTGGCGGCGCCATCAAGGGCCAGGGCATCTGCGGCATGATCGGCGCGCTCATCGGCGGCCTGCCCACCGATCCGTTCAGCCAGAACGTCGGCCTCATCTGCACCACCAAGGTCGTCGCCAAGCGCGTGTTCGCCATCGTGTCCGGCATCATGCTCGTCGCGGGCTTCTGCCCCAAGCTCATGTCGCTCATTGCCACGGTCCCGCAGCCGGTGCTCGGTGGCGCGACCATCACGGTGTTCGCCGCCATTACGCTCTCCGGTATCCAGCTCATTTCCGAGCAGCCGCTCAACTACCGTAACCGCATGATCGTGGGCATCTCGCTCGCGTTGGGCGTCGGCATCGCCAGCGTGCCCGAGATCCTGCAGTTCGCTCCGCAGCTTGTGCAGAACGTCTTTGGCAGCTCGCTCGTGGTTGCCTTCATCGTCGCCTTTGTGCTGAACATGATCGTTCCCGAGGACGATAGCGAGGAATAAATACGCCAAGAGCGCTTCAAACCGATAGCTCCTCGAGTTGAAGGGGCTTCGCGCCTAAGGCGGCTCGCGCGCACGGCGCAGTCAGGGCCCTTCCGCAATGCGCGGGAGGGCCATTCTTGTCATGAATGCGGTTTAATTTCAAACCCCTATACGTTTCGCCGACTGCGCTGATTGCGGTATTTCCCTCTTCGGGAGGGAGCCGAACGGTATTCTTGCGTCGCGGTTATAGCTGTCGGCCTCGGAGACTTCTTGGCTTGAGCCGCTTTACAACGAGATTCGTCATGCGCTGTTGCTGTGGGTCTCTTGGGGGAAGGGAGACCGCGAACCCAGTTCCGAAAATGACGACTTGCGCGCAAACGGTTGGCGTGTGGCGACCCCATCTTTCGTTTTTTGGGAGATACTGGGGCGATGGATAAGAGTTCGAAGGGACTTGCATGAAGCTCGGTTGCATTGTCATGGCGTCAGGGGCGGGCGAACGTTTCCGCATGGCAGGAGGCACGGGCTCCAAGTTGCTCACGTCCATCGACGGACCGCTTGGTGAAGTTCCGCTTGTGGTCCAGACGGCGGCGAGCGTGCCTGATGACCTATTCGAAATTGCGGTTGTTGCCTGGCGGTCTGAGGTCGACTCGGTCGTGCGGTTCGCGGGGCTCAACGTCGCCGTGGTGAGCCCCTGCGTCGATATCCAGCCGCGGAGGAGCGACACGGTTCGTGCCGGCGCCGCCTATGCCGATGCGCGAGGCTGGGACGGCGTTCTGTTTCTTCCGGGTGACCAGCCATTGGTGACGCGTGAGAGTTTCCGCGCCCTTGCGGAGGCGTTCACACGCGATCCCTCGCGAGCATACCGTTTGAGTTGGCGCGGCGTTCCGGGCTCTCCCGTGCTTTTTCCCGCACGTTGCATTCCGGTGCTTATGGCGTTGCAGGGCTCCGATGGGGGCTCATCGCTCTTCAGGTCGGGGGAGCTCGAGATGTCGTTGACCGAGGCACGGGAAGCATGCGAACTTATCGACGTCGATATCCCCGCTGATTTCGAGCGCATCAAGGAAGCATGTCGGCAGCGGCGTCATTTGGAAATCGTATAGGCCGCTTCGGGTGAGCGCCTTTCGTGCGTTGCACTCATGCGAAACGGACGAAAGGCGCTCGCTCGGCGAGGGATCGAGTTCGCAAAGCGCGCTCGCGGGATTCAAATGCGCTGCAGCCGGTCGGTTCGCAGGGATCCGGCGTATATGGAGGCGGGACACGAGCGACGGAGCTCCGCAGCGAAGGAGCGCGCCTGCCGCGCTGCTCGGTCATCGTCGGCTTGGTTGACGATGACGAGGCCGTTCGCGTCCACGAGGCCCTCGGCGGCAATCGCGCGTGCGACGAGTTCGGGTGTTGCGGAAGCCTCCAGCTTCGCCCTGGTGAGCGTGCAGAAGACTTCGGGTCGGTGCACGGCCTCGACAATCGGGAGGTCGAAGCCGCTCGCTCCCACCACGAGAACGGTCAGGGACGTGTGGACGGGGATAACCGGCTCCCAAGCTGCGTGGGCCTTGAGGGGCAGACATCTCGACCCATCCGCCTCGACGAGCACGTAATCGGCATGCGCGGCGAGCACATCGATGCCGCACGGGGGTTCGGCGACCTTGCCCGTCGTGGCGTCAAACGCTCCGACCGCCGCGATGCCGTCACGCGCGAGGGCGGTGTCGAGCCGCCCCGTGCCGTCTAGGAGCGACATGTTCGACGGGGGAAGCATATGCGTCGAGGTCGCGAGCACCACGCGCGCTCCCCGGGCGGAGAGCGCGCGTCCGCCGCTGGCGAGCAGTGTCGACTTGCCCCCGCTTCCCACCACGGCGATGATGCCTCGGTGACGTGCGAGCAGGTCGGCGATGCCCCAAGTCGTGTCCATGCACCCTCCGTTCGGTCTTCCGTAACGGTACCATGTAGATGCGCGCCGAGCCTCGCGCGCGAAAGGAGTTCACATGTCCGTTGTAGATGCCCTGGGAAAGACATGCCCCCAGCCCGTGATCATGACGTCCAAGGAGCTCGACGCCCTTGCCGCCGCCGGACGTTCAGCCGAGGCGGTCGAGGTACTCGTCGACAACATGGTCGCGGTCGAGAACCTCAAACGCTTGGCGGGATCGCGCAAGCGCGGGGTCGAGATTGCGCAGGAGGAGCCCGGTGCCCGATGGCGCGTCGTCATCGCCGGTGGAGAGCCGGGTGACGAGACCCCCGCGGAACCGTTCGAGCCCTCATGCGACATCCCGCTGCCCGCGGTTGCCCAAGTTGCCGGCAAGGTCATCGCCGTGGGCAGCGAGTTCATGGGGCGCGGCGACCAGGAGCTCGGCTCGATTCTCATGAAGGGCCTCATCTACGCCTTCGCCAACGCCGACACCCCGCCTGCCAAGATGGTCTTCTTTAACGGGGGCGCCCGCCTCACCTGCGAGGGCTCGGTCTCTCTCGAGGACATCCGCCAACTCGAGGAACGCGGTTGCGAGATCCTCACCTGCGGCACGTGCCTGGACTTCTTTGGCATCAAGGAGAAGCTCGCCGTGGGAGGCGTGACGAACCTGTACGCCATTTCCGAGTTTTTCCTCGCCCCCGAGGGCGTCGTATCCCTGTGATGCAAGTATCCCATCGTCCCCGGGGACCTGCGCGCATCATCCCGTGCTCGGACAGTCCTGAGCTCGCGCGGAGGGCACATTAAGTGCCCTCCGGCTCGTGCGGAGCTGCGCGCGGGACGATGCGCTCAGGTCCCCGGAGCGATGGGATGGTTGGAGCGAAAGGAAGGTGAATGCGGTGATATATCTCAATTGCGCGGCGACATCGCTCGTGAGGCCGCCGTGCGTAGTCGATGCGGTGGCCACCGCGATGACGGCACTCGGGAGTTCGAGCCGCGGTACGGCTGAGGGCGACCTGGCCGCGGCGCGCACCGCGCTCACGTGCCGCATGGCCGTGGCCGACCTTTTGGGCAGCAGCCATCCCGACCGCGTCATCTTCACCGCCAACGCCACGCAGGCGCTCAACACGGCCATCTTCGGGCTCGTACGCGCGCATGACCGCGTGGTCACCACGGTGACGGAGCACAACTCGGTGCTTCGCCCGCTCAACGTGCTGGCGCGCGACGCCGACGTCGAGATCGAGCACGTGGGCCTCGACGTCGCCCACGTGCTCGATTATCGTGCGCTCGAGCGAGCGGTCACGCCGGCCACGCGCGTGGTGGTGTGCAGCCACGCCTCGAACCTCACGGGAGACGTGGTCGACATCGAGCGTGTCGCCGCCATCGCGCACGCAGCCGGTGCCTTGCTCGTGGTCGACGCGGCGCAGACCGCAGGGAATATCCCCGTGGATATGGAGCGCATGGGCATCGACGTCCTGTGTTTCACGGGTCACAAGGCCTTACTCGGCCCTACGGGGACAGGCGGTCTCATCGCGGCACCCGGCATCGACATCGAGCCTTTGCTCCAGGGCGGCACGGGCGTGCATTCCGCCGATCCGTTCCAGCCCGAGGCCTGGCCCGAGCACCTCGAGGCGGGGACGCTCAACGGCCATGGTCTCGCTGGTCTGGAAGCCGCAGTGCGCTATCTGGACGAACGCGGCGTCGAGGCCGTGGCAGCCTACGAGGAGCGCCTGCGGTCGCGCTTCGCCCGGGCTGCGCGGGCCATCCCGGGCGTCGTGCCCTATGGTGCGGGTGACGCCGCCTTTGGCCACACGCCGGTTGTGGCGCTGAATCTCGTCGGCATGACCAGCTCACAGTTGGCCGACGTCCTCGCCAGCCGGTACGGTATCGCCGCGCGGGCGGGCCTGCATTGCGCCCCGCTCATGCACCGCGCGCTGGGAACGATCGAGACGGGCTCGGTGCGCTTCTCCTTCGGCCAGTTCACGACCGAGGCGGAAGTGGACGTCGCCTTGGCTGCCCTGGCAGAGATCTCGGCTGAGGAGGTGCGCGCATGAGCACTCGTGCGCCCGAGCCCGTCTGCGTGGTCTCGTTTTCCAGCACGCACGATGCCGTGCGCGCGGAGCTCGCCTGCACCCAGGCGGGGGTTCCGGGGCGCATCATCCCCACGCCCGTGCAGATCCACGCCGACTGCGGGTTGGCGTGGAAGATGCCACCCGCCGCGCGCGCGGCGTTCGAGGCGGCCGTCGCTGGCGCCGTCGAGCCGGCGGGGTATCACGACCTGATGTTGTAGTGTTCGGGCCAGGGCCCCACGTATGCGTCATCGCGGTTCGCATCGACGTGCGCGGGTGCCCATCTGGGCTTGATGGGAGGAATGGACATGCTGGTCTACATGAGAGGGGCGGGCGATATCGCCACGGGCATCGCGCTGCGCCTGCATCGTGCCGGCCTCGCCGTGGTGATGGCCGACATCGCCGAGCCTACGTGCATCCGCCGCACCGTGGCGTTTTGCGAGGCCATCCGCCTGGGCGAGGCGTGCGTCGAGGGCGTGTGCGCCCGCCTGGCGCACGATGCGGCGCAGGCACGTGCGATCGCGGATACGAGCGACATCGCCGTCGTCGTGGACCCCGCAGCCGATATGCTGGGCGAGATGGCTCCCGATGTGGTCGTCGATGCGATCCTCGCCAAGAAAAACCTCGGCACGACGATCGACATGGCCCCGGTCGTCATAGGCGTGGGGCCCGGTTTCACCGCGGGCGTGGACTGCCATGCGGCGGTGGAGACCAAGCGCGGCCACTATCTCGGCCGGGCCCTCTATGAGGGAAGCCCCATCGCGAACACGGGCATCCCCGGCATCATCGGCGGGCATGGGTCCGAGCGCGTCCTGCGCGCGCCGGCCGACGGCACCTTCGATCCCCTCGCCGCGATCGGCGACATCGTCCGCACGGGAGACGTGGTCGCGCGCGTCGATGGCGTGCCGATGCCCGCCACGATAGACGGTGTCCTGCGCGGTCTGCTTGCCCCCGGTGTCCACGTGCTGCGTGGCATGAAATCCGGCGACATCGACCCGCGGGGCGATGCGTCGTTCTGTGATACGGTGAGCGATAAGGCGAGTGCCGTGGGTGGCGGCGTGCTCGAGGCGATCTTGCGGCTGAGCGGCGCCCTGGGTCGCCAGACCGCGGCGCCGGCCCTGCGTGTCGAAGTGGCCCCGACGGCGTTTCCGGAAGGGGAGTGACGGCAATGTCCGAAGACGTGAAATTGACTAAGCTCGCCGCATGCGCCGGGTGCGGTGCCAAGGTGGGCGCGGGCGAGCTCGCAAAGCTCTTCGAGGGGTTCGAGCAGCCGCGCGACCCCAACCTGCTCGTGGGCTTCGACCGCGCCGACGACGCCGCGGTCTACCGCGTGAGCCATGACGTCGCCCTGGTCCAGACCCTCGATTTTTTCCCGCCCATCGCCGATGACCCCTTCGTGTTCGGCGCGATCGCCGCCACGAACGCGCTGTCCGACATCTACGCCATGGGAGGGGAGCCCAAGACGGCACTCAACATCATGATGATCCCCGAGGACCTTGATCCGGGCACGGTGCGCGAGATTCTGCGCGGCGGCGCCACTAAGGTCGCCGAGGCCGGTGCCATTGTGTGCGGAGGACACAGCATCTACGATCGCGAGCCCAAGTACGGTATGGCGGTGACCGGTCTCGTGCATCCGCGGTGCATCCTCACCAACGCCGGCGCGCATGTGGGCGACGCGCTCATCTACACCAAACCGCTCGGCATCGGCATCGTGACGACCGCCGCCAAGGCGGGTTTGGTGGGGAGGGCCGCCGCGGACGAGGTCGAATCCCTTATGATGACGCTCAACCGCCCCGCGCGTGACGCGATGGTTCGTTATCGCGTCCACGCGTGCACGGATGTGACGGGTTTCGCCGTTATGGGGCATATGCTCGAGATGGCGCAAGGGGCGGATGCGGCAATCGAACTCGAGGCCGCTGCCTTCGAGCTACTCGATGGGGCGCGCGACCTGGCGGCTATGGGCATCGTACCGGCCGGCGCCTATCGCAACCGCCGGTACGCGGAGGACGCGGCGGACCTCTCGGGTATTCCGCTCGACATGGCAGACGTGCTCTTCGACCCGCAGACTTCCGGTGGCCTCATGATCTCGGTCGATCCTGCCGACGCGTCCGCGTTGCTCGCAGATCTCGACCCGGTCGTCCCCGCGGCGCGTCTGGTGGGGCATGTAGTGGAGCACGAGCCGGGATCGTCCCGCGTCCGCGTGCATTAGGGCACGCCTGACAACACGCAGACGCTCGCTCGGCGGAAGAGGGCCCGTATCGAGCCGCTCGCGCATGCGCAAGAGACCATTCGAGAAAGGAAGTCCCCATGCGCAAGATCGAAACTATCGACAGCTTGATCGGCGCGCTCGACCGGGATGTGCCTGCGGTGCTCGTCATCGTGGTCGAGACGGCAGGCTCCGCCCCGCGCGAGCCGGGTGCCTGGATGGCGGTGTTCGACGACGGCCGCATCGAGGGCACGGTCGGCGGGGGAGCGTTGGAGGCCCGGGCCATCGAGGACGCTCGGTTGCTGCTGGCGTCGGGTGGGTCGAGGCTCGTGCGCTATACCATCGGCGGGGCGCAAAGCGACACCGGCATGGTGTGCGGCGGTGCCGTTGAGCTGCTTTTCATGCGCATGGGCGGGGAGCATCGTCTCATGTTGGAGAAGATGACCGCCATGTTCGGCGCGCGTTCCGAAGGCGTGCTTGCCATTGACCTCACGGCATTCGGCGGGTCCCTCTGGCCGGGGGAGCACGGCCCGGACGCCTCCCGCACGATAGAAGGCGCTCCGCACATGCGCATCGAGTGCTCTGGCGATGGGGGCGCCCGACCGGGCGTTGTCGGCACGTGGTATCGCGAGCCGATCTTCCACGAGGGTCGTGCGTACGTTTTCGGGTGCGGACATGTGGGTCGTTCCCTCGCCGAGGTCTTGGCGTTCGCGGGATTCGAGGTCGTGGTATGCGATGATCGCGCCGAAGTCCTCGGGCTCGCCCATCTGCCCCGCACCGTGGAGCGCCTCCGCGTCGATTACGGGGACCTCTCTGTGAGCGTCTCGATTGATGCGCGGGACTTCGTGGTGGTCTGCACGGCGGGCCACGCATCGGATTTCGACGTCTTGGCGCAGGTCTTGTCCGCCCGTCCTCGTTACGTGGGGTGTTTGGGCAGCAAGAAGAAGGCGGCGCATACTCGGGCGCGTCTGCGGGAAGCCGGGTTTCCTGCCGACGCGATCGATTCGATCCACATGCCGGTGGGTGTTCCGATCGCCTGCGAGACACCGGAGGAAATCGCCGTCTCCATCGCCGCCCAAGTGGTGGACGTGCGCCGCTCGATGTAGACCGGGGCTTGGCCGGAGCTTCGGAGCCTCGTTCACATCTTCCGGTGGCTCATATCCTCCACTGGTGCCGTCAAGGTAAAATGACGAGGTTGCCTTCAAACGTGAAAAGGGGAGGATATGCTGAAGTTCGCCAAGCGCCTCGTTCCGGCGACGACCGCCGAGGCGCATGAGATGCTGCTCGCCAACCGCGGCGCCCGTGTGCTAGGGGGCGGCCTGTGGCTGCGTCAAGGGCGCCGAGCCATCGCGTGCGCCATCGATCTGTCCGCTTGTGGTCTGGATTATATCGAGGAGAGCGACGATGCCTTCGTCGTCGGCGCCATGACTCCGCTGGCGGACCTCGAGCACGATGCGGCGTTCAACAGCGCGACTTGCGGCGTGTTCGAGCACGCGGTGCACGACATCGTGGGCGTCCAATTCCGCAACCTCGCAACCGTGGGCGGCAGCTTGTACGGCAGA
This sequence comes from Collinsella sp., assembly GCF_052346665.1. Taxonomy (NCBI): domain Bacteria; kingdom Bacillati; phylum Actinomycetota; class Coriobacteriia; order Coriobacteriales; family Coriobacteriaceae; genus Collinsella; species Collinsella sp. The sequence continues at coordinate 18,621 of NZ_DAWDUX010000030.1, read as the reverse complement.
TTCGGCTTTTCTGATGTCCTCACGGCGCTCATGGCCCTCGACGCCGGGGTCAAGTTCACCGGCGCCGGCCGCATCGACCTGTCCACCTTTGCCGCGAGTCCCTATGAGCGCGACGTGCTCGAGCACCTCGTGGTCCATCGTCGTCCGTACAAGGCCGCCTACGGCTGTCTTCGTCGTCAGGCGACTGATTTCCCCGTGGTGAACGTGTGCGCCGCCTGGTGGGGCGATGCATGGCACGTGTCGGTGGGCGCCCGACCGCTGCGTGCGCGCCTGCTCGCGGGTGAGGAGCTCGGCTGCGGCACGCCCAAGCCTTCTCGCGAGGAGCTCTCCTGCGCCCTCGAGGCCGTTCGCTCACTCGATTACGGCACGAATTACCTTGCCGGTGCCGCCTACCGTCGCCACCTTGCGGGCGTGCTCGCCGTCCGCGCGATCTGCGAAGCGGCCGGTATCGAGGTGCCGCCTTCTCTCGAGGAGCGTTTCGAGCTGGAGGCGCGTGCATTCGAGGGCGATGCTGCCGCGTCCCCGTCGGGCTCTTGCGTCCCAACAGCCCCGATTGATTCCGCTGCCAAGGAGGCCGCTCGATGAAACTCACCCTGAACGGACGGCGCATCGTTGAGGACGTCGCCCCGGACATGACCCTGTTTGACTTCCTGCGCTCGCACGGATGCAAGTCCGTCAAGTGCGGCTGCGAGACCACGAGCTGCGGCTTGTGCACGGTGTGGCTCGACGAGCGCCCCGTCCTCTCGTGTGCCGTCCCCATGGCGCGCGTGGAGGGCCGTGCGGTCACCACGCTCGAGGGGCTGCAGGCGGAGTCCGCCGGTTTGGCGCGCTGCATGGCCGAGGAGGGCGCCGAGCAGTGCGGCTTCTGTTCCCCGGGCCTCATCATGAACGTGCTCGCGCTCGCCCGCGCCGCCGCCGACGACCCCTCGCTCGTCGCCACGCGCGAGGACCTCTCCCGCAACCTCTCGGGTAACCTCTGCCGTTGCACCGGCTACGAGAGCCAGCTGCGCGGCATTGTGCGCTATCTGAGGGAGGAGGGCGTCGCCGTTGGCTTCAAACTGCCTGTCATCGAGCAACGTCCGACCTGCGACGAATCCGACGCGCGGATCGCGGGCGGCTTTGAGCGCATTGCGCACCCCACGGTCAAGAAGGACGCGGCGGCCCTGCTCGCCGGCAAGCCCGCCTACACGGATGACCTCGCCCCCGCGGATGCCCTGACGGTCAAGTTCCTCCGCAGCCCCCACGCCCATGCGCGTATCCGCCGCATCGATACCTCCCGCGCGACGAAGGCCCCCGGGGTCATCGGCGTGTACACGTACGAGGATGTGCCGCGCACGCGCTTCACGCTCGCCGGCCAGTCGTATCCCGAGCCGAGCCCCTATGACGGCCTGATCCTCGAGGACAAGGTGCGCTACGTGGGCGACGAGGTGGCCATCGTCGCCGCGGAGACCGCAGAGGCCGCCGAGCGCGCCCTGCGTCTCATCAAGGTCGATTACGAGGTGCTGCCCGCCGTCCTCGACCCGCGCGACGCGCAGGATGCCGCCGCTCACGGCGCCGTCATCCACGACGAGTCCGATTACCATCTCAACTACGACCTCGGCGGCGACCGCGCGAGGAACCTCATGGCCCATGGCGAGAACACGGTGGGCGACCTCGATGCCGCCTTTGCCGAAGCCGACGTCGTGGTCGATCGCACGTACGAGACGCAGGCCGCCGCCCAGGCGATGATGGAGCCCTTCTGCGCATTCGCGGCCATCGACGCGTTCGGTCGCATTTCGGTGACGAGTTCCACGCAGGTGCCGTTCCATATCCGCCGCCAGGTCGCCGGAGCACTCGAGATTCCGCAGTCGCAGGTGCGCATCGTCAAGCCACGCGTCGGCGGTGGCTTCGGCGCCAAGCAGACGGGATGCTGCGAGGTCTTCGCCGCGTTCGTGGCGCAGCGCACCGGCCGCCCCGCCAAGGTCGTCTACACGCGCGAGGAGACGCTGGCCGCTTCGAACTCGCGTCATCAGATGGTGCTCCACGTGCGCGTGGGCGCCAAGAAGGATGGCACCATCACCGCGATCGACCTGCATACCCTCTCCAACGCCGGCGCGTACGGCGAGCACGGTTCCACCACGGTGGGGCTCTCGGGCGCCAAGTCGCTGCCCATCTACAATCATGTACTCGCGAGTCGCTTCACCTACGATGTCGTGTACACGAACACGATGCGCGGCGGGGCCTATCGCGGGTATGGTGCCACGCAGGGCTGCTTCGCCGTCGAATCGGCGGTCAACGAGCTCGCCGACGAGCTGGGCATCGACCCGATCGAGCTGCGCCGCCAAAACCTCGTGCAGGCGGGCGAGATCATGCCCCAGTACCACAACGAGCCGCTCAACAGCTGCAAACTCGACGACTGCCTGCTGACGGCGCGCGAGATGATCGGCTGGGACGAGAAGGGGCTTGTGCACGACCTCGGCGATCGGGTCCGCGGCCTCGGCGTCGCGGTGACCATGCAGGGGTCGGGTATCTCGAACATCGACATCGGCTCGGTCGACCTGCGCCTCGAGGAGTCGGGCTTCATCGCCATGCAGATCGGCGCCACCGACGTGGGTACCGGGTGCGACACCATCCTCGCCCAGATCGCCGCCGAGGAACTCGGGTTCGACCCCGATGCCATCGTGGTGCGCGGCGTCGACACGGATGTCTCCCCGTTCGACACGGGCGCCTATGCGTCCTCGGGCACCTACATCTCGGGCATGGCCGCCAAGCGCGCGGCCGCCCAGCTGAGGGAGAAGATCTGCGCCCAGGCCGCCTCCTGGTGGGGCCTCGAGCCCGAGCGGGTCGCCTTCGACGGCGAGCACGTCTACGAGGCCGGTGAAGACGGGGAGCCTGTCGAGGGGGCGCTCGAGGCCGGCCGCGTGCTCGATGTGCGCGCCTTCGCCAACGAATGCGTGCGCGGCGGCGCGGGCGATTGCCTCACCGCCCACGCCGCGGCGAGCTCCCCGGTGTCGCCGCCGCCGTTCATGGCGGGCATCGCCGAGGTCGAGGTCGAGAAGGCGACCGGCAAGGTCAGCCTCGTGGACTACGTCGGCGTGGTCGACTGCGGCACCATCGTCAACAGCGCCCTCGCGCGCGTGCAAGCCGAGGGCGGCATTGCGCAGGGCATCGGCATGGCGCTCACCGAGGAGGTGTCCTACAGCGCGGCGGGCCGTTCACGCGGCCGTTCGTTCATGACGTACCGCCTGCCCACGCGCCTGGACATCCCGCAGATCCGCGTGGCGTTCGAGCCGAGCTACGAGCCGACGGGCCCGTTTGGCGCCAAGTCCATCGGCGAGGTCGTCATCAACACGCCGGCGCCCGCCATCGCGAGCGCTGTGGCCCATGCCACCGGCGCGTACGTGCGCGACCTGCCCATCACGCCCGAGAAGGTGCTCGTCGCCCAACCCGAGTCCTAGTCCCAACCCGAGGCGTGTGCAAGGCGGAGTCGAGGGCGGGAATGTCGAAAAAACGGCCCGCGAGGGTCCCGATTTTCGACATTCCTACCCTTAGGCTCATCGTATCCCTGCCCATGCGCTAGGATGGACGCGCCGATGCCGGGGCCGATGACGACCGGCTGGAACCGAGACACATTTCGAGAGGAAAGCGCCATGCTGTTCGAATACTGCGCCGAGAACTTCACCAACATCGAGGCCGCGCTGCGTGCCGGCGCCGGCCGCATCGAGCTGTGCGACAACCTGGCGCAAGGAGGCACCACGCCGTCGGCGGGCGTGATCGAGCAGGCGGTGGGCATCGTGCATGCCCACGAAGATGCCGAGGTGCGCGTGATCATCCGGCCGCGCAAGGGCAATTTCGACTATTCGAAGGCCGAGATGAAGGCCATGGAGACTGACATCCGCTATGCGGGCGCCAACGGCGTGGACGGCATCGTGATCGGGTGCCTCAAGCGTCGCTCCAAAGGCAAGGGCTTCGAGCTTGACGCAGATGCCACGACGCGCCTCATCAAGGTCGCGCGCGGCGTGGGCGAGATGCGCGGCCGCGACTTGGGCATCACGTTCCATATGGCGTTTGACGAGCTCGCGCCCGCCGAGCAGCTCGAGGCGATCGACGTCCTCGCCGGCCTCGGCGTCGACCACATCCTCACGCACGGCGGCGCCGCGGGCGCCCCGATCGAGGACAATTTCGATCAGCTCCGCGCCTGCATCGAGCGCGCAGCGGGACGCCTGGTCATCCTGCCAGGAGGCGGCATCACCCACCAGAACGCCGCACGCGTCGCCGAGGCGCTTGGCGTTGACGAGTTGCACGGTACGAAGATCGTCAAGCTCGGCTAGACGGGCCATGCCCCTTCGCCGACGCCCATCCGCGCCGCACGAGCTTGACCTCGGCGGCGCGTTCGCGTTCGGTGAGACGCGTCATGATGCGCCCAAAGATCGCGGCGAGGAGTTGCTGGAAGATGGTCCCGCACATGACGGGGAAGACCGCCTCGCCGGGGAAATACTGCGTCGCTATGACCGCGCCCGATGAGATGTTGCGGAGCCCGCAGTCAAACCCCATGGTCACGAGCGTGGAAAACGGTTGATTCAGCAGGCGCGCGGCGATCATGCCCCACAAAAAGCCTGTGCTTGCGAACAGTAGGATAAACAGGGCGACCCCTGCCCGCTCCCAGGTCATATTCAGGACGTACTCGCTCAGCTCCGTTGAGTTCGCGGTGATGATGACGACGAGCAGAACCTTACACAGCGGGTCGATGACGGGGGAGAGCTTCTCGTGCCCCCAGCCGCGCGAGAGGTCGTTCACCGCCATGCCGGCAAGGGCCGGCAGCGCGATCATGAACACCATGTTGACCATCATGCCGATGGTGTCCATCTGGATGGTCGCGCCCATGAGGACGCTGAGTGTGAACGGGATGGAGAACGGCGAGAGCACCGTCGAGACGAGGATGGCGCTGAGCCCAAGCGCCGTGTTGCCCGAGAACATGCCGACCCACATGAAGCTGACGATGCCGATGGGCACGCTGTATTCCAGCAGAACTCCGGTGATGATCTGCGTGTCCCCGGCGAATAGGATCGACGCCATGCCGAATGCAACAACCGGCATGAACACAAGCGTGACGCCGAGTATGACCAAGAGGGGGAGGGGATGCCGCACCGTCTCGGCGAGTTGGCGGAAGGTGTTGTTGAGCGATCCCTGGAAGGTCATGAAGGCGAAGAGGAACGGGACGACCGTCTCGATGGGGCCGAACACCCCGGGGAACAGGACGCCCGCGGTGACGCAGAGCGGGACAATGAAGGGCATTCGCGCGCCAATCGCCTTCCCCAGTCGTCTCCATGCGCCCATGCTGCTCCTTTCGCCGCCTCCTATGGGTACCCAAGCATAGTCCGTACGCGTTACAGGGTTGTTACGACCCAAGGCGATGCGCATGTCGAATATGCGTCGACGCTTGTCTTTACGGGAGCATTTCCGCCGCCTGCCGGGAAGGAGACGTTTTGTCGAGTCACGCGTGTATACTGGGAGACGTTCAAAACGCACGCCCGCCGCAGCGGGCAATCATCAAGGATTTGATCTTATGTCGAGCGTGATCCGCATCGGCCGCGCATTCGCTGCAAGCGGCCCCACCCATTCGTCCCTCCTTTCTTTGGGAAAGGAGGATGGCCATGGCATCGCTTAAGACGACTCATCACTGGTGCGTGGCGGCAAGCGATCCCAAGCTTGAGGGCGAGCTCGCCGCGGGGCTGGACGTGGCGCCGCTCGTGGCGCGCATCATGGTCGCCCATGGGATCCGCTCGGTTGAGGAGGGTCGCCTGTTCCTCACTCCCTCGCTGGAAAGGGACTGGGCGGATCCCCTTATCATCCCCGGCATGGCCGAGGTGGCGGATCGTGTGGAGCGGGCGGTGCGGAGCAGCGAGCCCATCGCCGTGTTCGGCGACTTCGACGTCGACGGCATCACGTCCACCTGCCTGCTCACCGAGGCTTTGCGCGCGCTCGGTGCGCGTGTCCAGCCCTTCATACCTCATCGATTCGACGAAGGCTACGGCTTGACCTGTCAGGCCCTCGACCGCGTGATCGAGGCGTGCTCGCCATCGCTCGTCATCACGGTCGACAACGGCATTGCCGCTCGTGATGAGGTGGGCTACCTCACGGAGCGAGGCATCGACATCGTGGTGACCGATCATCACGAGCCCGCCGACCTTGTGCCCCAGGGCATTCCCGTCACCGACCCGAAGATTGACGGGCGAGGCCCCAGCCGCGAGCTCGCCGGCGTCGGCGTTGCCCTCAAATTGGTGCAGGTCCTGGGATCGCGGCTGGGCATGCCCGAGCTATGGCGTTCGTTTACCGAGGTCGCCGCCCTCGGAACGGTGAGCGACATGATGCTTCTTACGCCCGAGAACCGCGCGCTGGTGGCAGACGGTATTGCCCACATGCGCACAACGACAAGGCCCGGTTACGTCGCGCTCGCGGCGGTGACCAGAACGGACCTCTCTGCCATCACCGCCGATGGGCTTTCGTTCTCGCTCATTCCGCGCTTGAACGCCGCCGGACGCATGGCCGACCCCACCCTGGCGCTCGACCTGCTTATGGCCCGTGACCCCGATGAAGCGGCGTCGCTTGCCTCGCGCCTTGAGGAGATCAACCAGGAACGCCGCACCATCGAGGCAGAGCTCACCGAGCAGGCTGAGGAGCTCGTCGAGAGGACGTATGACGGCGGCCGTTGCATCATCGTGGGCGGCGAGGGGTGGCATGAGGGCGTGAAGGGCATTGTGGCGAGCAGGCTGGTCAACCGCTACCACGTACCGGCCCTTCTGTTCTCGATTGAAGACGGCATTGCCCGCGGCTCCGGTCGCTCCGTGGGTAACGTGAACCTCTTCGAGGCGGTCGAGAAGTGCTCGGACCTGCTCATTCGTTTTGGCGGTCATGCCGGTGCGGTGGGCGTGACGTGTGTCGCGGAAAATCTCGATGCGCTGCGCGAACGGCTCGATGCGGTGCTCGCGGAACTCCCGCGGGAAGATTTCGAAGACCGCGGCGAGGTGGCGGCGACGGTGCGCCTCTCGGAACTTGATATCGACACCATTCGCCAGATCGGCATGCTCGAGCCATTCGGGCAAGGCAACAAAGTGCCCCTGCTCGCTGCTTGCGGTGTCACCATGTGCGATCGTGCCGTGGTGGGCAAGACGGGCGACCATATGCGGTTCGTGGCGACCGATGGCGCCGCGAGCGTTCCGGCCATCATGTTCCGCGTCGCGCAAGTCGACGCGCTCGTCAACTGCGATACGGTGGTCGATCTCGTCTTCGAGGCGGTCGCCGAGTGCTGGCAGGGCCGCGTCAAGCCCAAGCTCATGGTCAAGGATATCCTCTGCCGGTCGTGCTCCGACGGCGGGCGCGTGGGGCTGCCCGAGCTTCCGCCCCTCTCGTGCGACGCTTCGACGGCCCAAAACCCCCTCACCGACGGCACGCCATGTGCGGCACCCGCCGCCGAGGTGCCCGTACCGGTTGACGCCGACCGTCGCGCCGCCCTGGCTCGACTGCCGTATGACCAGCTCACGCGCTCACTCATCCATACGATGATTGGTTCCGCCACTCCGCATCGCGCGCAGCTCGAGGCCCTCGACGCCCTCAAGGGCGGTCGCAACACCCTTGCCGTCATGGGCACGGGCCGGGGCAAATCGCTCATCTTCCATGTGCATGCCATGCGCGAAGCAATCGCCAATGGCATGGTGAGCGTGTTCGTCTACCCGTTGCGCGCCCTCGTGGCCGACCAGTCGTTTCACCTCACCTCAACGCTCGCCAAACTCGGCGCGCGCGTCGGCGTGCTTACGGGAGAGACCCCATCGGCTGTTCGCGACCGCCTGTTTAACCAGCTTGTCGCTGGCAAAATCGATATCGTCCTCACCACGCCCGAGTTCCTCTCCATTCATCGCGACCGTTTCGCCGTCTCGCGCCGCGTTGGGTTCGTCGTCGTGGACGAGGCACATCACATGGCGGGAGCAAAGGGCGGGGACCGCGCCGCATACCTCGATTTTCCAGCGATTTTGGACCAGTTGGGCGCCCCCCGTGTCCTTGCCGCGACCGCGACGGCATCGACGGACGTCGCGACCGAGATTTGCCGTCTTGCTCGCATCGACAACGTCGTCGTTGACGCCGCCATACGCGACAACCTCGATCTCGATGACGAGCGTGATCTCTCCAGTCGCGAGAACCGTCTGGTCTCCATCGTCGCCACCGGGGAAAAATGCGTGGTGTACGTCAACTCGCGCGACCAGTCCGTCGCGCTTTGCCGTACGCTGCGCCGACGCGTGCCGGAATTGGGGGAGCGCATCGCCTTTTACAACGCCGGTCTCAGCCGGGCCGATCGCGCCGTCGTCGAATCGGCGTTTCGTGACGGTGCACTCACCTGCATCGTCTCCACATCTGCGTTCGGCGAGGGCGTGAACCTGCCCGATATCCGCCACGTGGTGCTGTACCACATGCCCTTTGGTTCTACCGAATTCAACCAGATGAGCGGTCGTGCTGGACGCGATGGTGCCCCGGCTCGCATCCATCTGCTTTACTCGCGTCGCGACGCCCGCATCAACGAGCGGCTGCTCGATGCCGCCGCCCCCGAACGCGGGGAGCTCGTTACGCTGTACCGTGCGCTCCAGACCATGTGGCGTCGCCATCGCGGTGAGGCGTCCGGGGCGCCCCTGAGCGCCAGCGACCTCGATATCGCCCAGATGTGTCTGGCCATCGACGCGCGTACACCGGTGGATGAGCGCGCGGTCCCGCATGGGCTTGCGATCTTCGAGGAGCTCGGCTTTGCCCGCGTGGCCGGCGACGAGCGTTCCCGTCAGGTCGAGATGGTCGAGAATCCCGGGCACGTGGACCTCGATCGCTCGATTAGGTACCTCGAGGGCATCCACGCCCGCATGGAATTCTCCGCATTTAGGGACTGGGCTCTCACCGCCTCCGCCCGTGATATGCTGACACGCGTGAACCGTCCAATAACCCCGCAGGTGAGCGAGGGAGGTACCATCGATGGATAAACAGCCGATTGCAACGCGGCAACCCAAGGCCACGGAATGGAAACAGGGCTCCGAGCCCTTGCGCCCGAGCGCCGAAATGGTGCACTACGCTCATGCCGACGACCTTCCCACCGAGTTCATGGCGGACAATTTCGACAAGCTCGCGAACCTGGTGGGCAGGTACATGGGCAAGGAGGATTGCGACCTGGTCGAGCGGGCGTACTGCTTTGCCGCCGAGAAGCACTGTGCACAGAAGCGCCGCAGCGGCGAGGCGTACATCAATCATCCCGTCGAGGTCGCGATAATCCTGGCGGAACTCAAGATGGATTGCGACGTGGTGTGCGCCGCACTGCTGCACGACACCGTCGAGGACACGACGACGTCTTTGGATGATGTGACCACGTATTTTGGCGAGACGGTCGCGGAGCTCGTCGACGGCGTGACCAAGCTCACCAACATCGACGTGGACACCATGGATGAGAAGCAGGCGCTCAACTTGCGCAAGATGTTCCTCGCCATGAGCCGCGATATCCGCGTGGTCATCGTCAAACTCGCCGACCGCCTGCACAACATGCGCACCTTGGCGGCGCTTCGCGAGGATCGCCGCCTGTTCAAGGCGCGCGAGACCATGGACGTGTATGCCCCGCTCGCCGACCGCTTGGGCATGAGCTCAATTAAATGGGAGCTCGAGGACCTTTCCTTCTTCTACCTGGAGCCCGAGGCCTATCAGCGCATCGCCCGCATGGTGAGCGAGAGCCGCGAGGTTCGCGAGCGCTTTTTGGCCGAGACTATCAAGGCGCTCGATGACGAACTAAGGGGTGTGGGTCTCACCGGGTATCAGATCGCCGGTCGCTCTAAGCATTATTGGTCGATCTATCAGAAGATGAAGCGCAAGGGTAAGGAGTTCTCCGAGATCTACGATTTGGTGGCCCTGCGCGTCATCACCAACTCGATTGCGGACTGCTATTCCGCCCTCGGCGCCGTCCACTCGCTGTGGACGCCCATGCCGGGGCGCTTTAAAGACTATATCAACATGCCCAAGGCGAATAACTACCAGAGCCTTCACACCACGGTCATCGGTCCCACGGCGCGCCCGCTTGAGATTCAGATCCGCACGTACGAGATGCACGAGCAAGCCGAATACGGCATCGCCGCGCACTGGCTCTATAAGCGCTCGGGTGGTTCGAGTGCGGTCAAGGCAACGAGCGCCCAGCGCCTCGACGACCAGATCAACGCCCTCAAGCGCAGCCTCGACTGGGCGGCCAACGACGAGATTGACGATCCCAAGGAGTTTCTCCACTCGCTCAAGGTCGACCTCTACGACCAAGAGATCTTCGTCTTCACCCCCAAGGGCGAGGTCATGAACTTGCGCATGGGATCCACTCCGCTCGACTTTGCCTACTCGGTACATACCGAGGTCGGTAACCATTGCGTGGGCGCCAAGGTCAACGGCGCCGTGGCTCCGCTTACGCACACGCTCGCCATGGGCGATCGCGTCGAGATCCTCACCAATAAAAACGCCAAGCCCTCGCGCGACTGGCTGAACATCGTCAAGACGCCGAGCGCCAAGTCCAAGATCCGCCGTTACTTCGCTTCGGCGACCAAGGACGAGGACGCCACGGCCGGTCGCGAGATGCTCGCCCGCGACCTTCGCAAACGCGGATACGGCATCTCCACGCCGCGTTCGACGCGCGCGCTCAACGCCGTGGCGAGCGACATGAACTACAAGGCGCTTGAGGACCTGTTCGCCGCGGTGGGCGCCGGCAAGGTGCAGCCGCGCGCCGTGGGCAATAAAGTCCAGGCAATCCTCGACCCGCAGCCGCAAAACCCCGCCGAGGCCAAGGCAGAGGCCATCGCCAGCGTAGTGCATCAGCCCCCGCGCACCGGTGGTCAGTCCAAGCGTGCCAAGAAGGGCAGCAACGGCGTGCTCGTGGAGGGCGCCGACGGAGACGGCATGCTCGTTCGCCTAGCGCATTGCTGCAACCCCGTCGCGGGCGACGATATCGTGGGCTTCATCACGCGTGGCCGCGGCGTGTCGGTGCACCGAGCCAACTGCCCCAACGTCAAGGGGCTTATGGAGCATCCCGAGCGCATGATCGGCGTGAGCTGGGATACGGGCGCCGATGCCTTGTTCCAGGTCGAGGTCGTGGTCGAGTGCATCGATCGCATGGGGCTGCTCAAGGACGTCACCATCGCCATCGGCGACGCGGGCGGCAACATCCTCTCCGCCGCCACCTCGACCAGTCGCGAGGGCATCGCGACCCTGCGGTTCCTCATCGAGATTTCCGACGCGAGCCGCCTCGACCCGCTGCTCGCCGCCATCGGCGCGGTCGAGAGCGTCTACGACGCCCGCCGTCTCATGCCGGGTGAGGGCAATAAGACCATGAAGCGCAGGTCGCGCTAACCGCTCTTCGATTACCAAGAGAAGGTGCGAACCCCCGTGCAGGTAACGACTTTACCGTCATTTGTCTTGGAGAAAACAAAGCGGTAGACTCCCGGGCCGACGTTTGTCCATTCGGCTCGGGAATATCCGTTTCGCTTCAACGTGGCCGATCCAATATACGATGTGCCGCGGTAGAGCTTGACGGTGAAGGTGCCACTTGATGGAGATTAGGCTGTGAGTTCAACTCCCATGTTCTGACCCGAGAAGTGCTCGGCGGTAAGGCTCTTGGAAGTCAGGAGTGCGAATGACGTATTGATTCTAAGTGTTTCGACAAGATTGTCCGGGCGTTTCGTCATTGGCGTCTCGTAGATATGGGCTGTCATGGGAATGCTGGCTTGTGCTGCCGCCTGTTGCGGGCATAACCCAAAGACGGATGCTGCCATCAATATGAGTGCTGCTGCATTTGCGACAATGTGTCTCATTGTCCCTCCAAATGTAGAGAGCCGATATTGCTCCAACTATGCCCTTTTGTCCCACAACAGATGTGTAAGCAATGGGGTGCAAATCGTCCTATTTAATGTGTGGGGATATTTATTAATTCTCTCAACTCTTCCACGCTGTGGACACCGAGTTTTTTAAACGTGCGGCGCCTATAAGATTTGACGGTATTCGTCGTGGTGCTTCGCGTTTCGCAAATCTCTTTGACGCTCATTCCTTTTGCCAAGTCGAGAACTATATTCGCTTGAAGGCCTGTAATGCCGTATTCGCTGAGCAGTAGCATTCCGTCTGCTTCCTGTGCCTTCTCTGTTTGCCTGTCGAGCCGGAGTGCCCCATATTGCCTGAAGAAGGTGAGCAGGGCCATGCCACAAACGATGAAATTGAGAATTAAGGGTAGCCCCCAGAGTTCGTAATAGGTCCCGACAATGGGAGAGAGGATTAGCCCTATGCCCGAGTAATAGGGAACCGCGACGAGGGACGTCGCCCTCTCTTTGTTTTTGCCGCACATGTGAAGTAATCCGAAAAGAAGCGCCGTACAAATAAAAAGTGAGCAGACGGTCAATAGACCCAAGTACAGTTGGGCCCCTATCACAACAAAGGCAGAGAGGCTGTAGAGCGATATAGCGATTTCTGTCGGCGTCTTCGCTGGGGCACGGGAAGGAAAGCACTTGGTCGGAGATGACATGAAAGCGAGGCTGTAAACCTGCAGCAATACCCCTGCGCCCCAGATGAAGTAGTAGCTTGCCTGAAATATCTGGTCTCCATTTGGGAGGGTTATGGTGTCCGACAGAGTGGATGTGATGACGATAAGGGCTGCTAGCAGGCTAATCGCCAGACATTTCCAAGAAAGATGATTGTTTGCCGGCGGGTCTGCGGGGTTGTCGAGGTGGATTTTCCCGTCCCGGACAAGCCTCTCAAGATCCGTGTGCGCAGATATATTGAGCTTTTTTCGAGCGCGTGAGCGAAGGGTGGATATCGTTCCTGGTGCAATTCCCATTGCGTCGCTGGTCGAGTGCGTTTTCTCACCCAGTAAGTCGCGAGCGATAACTTCGTTCTCCCTGGCGAGAGCGATGTCGCCGCGTCGCCGGAGAGATGAGGTCGCTGTTCGGTGGGATGCGTCTTGCAACGCCGCTTGCGCAGCTGTATGCGTTGATGGCAGGCGAGCCCCAAAAGGAATGCTGGAGGGAGGACCCAAAACCATACATTTACTTGATTGTCGAACAGGCCGCTGGAAAAACCATAGGTGAGCGCAATGCCGTTTACAAGGAAGCTCGATACTCGATAAACGAGCATTCCGGACATGAGCCACAAGGGTTCAAAGACCAATTGGTTGTCCTCGTGTAGGCTATGTTTGAGCTTGAGGAACAATGCGAGCCCACAGAGGAAGGACAGCACAATCGTCCAAAGCGGATTGTTCTGAGGAAGAAAAAGAGTCGCCTTGTCGTAGAGGAAGAACAAAGCGTAGGCGAGCAGGAATGATCTTGGCCCGCTTGCCGAAGCCGTCTCATGAGAATGTGCCTGCAGGAAGATTGCCCAGCATATCAAAGATGAGGAATAGCTAAATGCTACGCAGAGACTGAGCAGGTTCTCGACCTCAGAGGGGATTGCATATGCTAGAAACGCTTCAGAGCAGAGGATGGACGCGCTTTCGGCGATGACGAAGACTTAAGCAGAAGCGTGGCCCAAGCGGCTTATGAGAGGCTGATATTTGAGATTGGTCTTTATTGCCTTGCTGCAAAAGGGCAATGCGCCAAGTGCGATGCAGAGAGGGACGATTTCTGTGTTGGAGGATGAGATCGAGAGCGTCGGATTATATGCAGCTCTGGGGAAGCAAATAAGAACGGCGGTCCACAAGCTCAGTGATAGTTTCTCGTTCATTTGAAAGCTCGATTCGTCAAGCGATTCAGCTTATTATTCGAAAAAGTGTATCAGAAGATAGCGAAGCCTAATTTCATATGAATTGCACCCCCATTGTTGACAAATGAAACGCCTCTGGAGTGCAAGGATGTATATGGGTTCAATAAACGGAGCATGGGGAGTTGAGATGCTCGGGGAGAGAAACAAACGTCTTAGAGTCGGGGCGGGTATGCCCGCGAAAATGCCTTGCTTTGTCTTTCGAAGATTGGACGATCATGAGTAATGTCGCCCATCATGCCGACATGTACATCATCATGAAGCATTGGTACTGCGATGTTCCCGAGATGATCACGCGCAAGGACTTCTATCTCTATTCTGACGCCGCTTGCACAAAACTGGTTAAGAGCTGGAGTGTTGAGGCGCCTGTCGGGGTAACTAGGTAAAAGGTACTTGCCCCGAAACGAGGAGGCGATTTCGGATGAAGCCAATGGGCGCTGCAATGAGACGGGTCATCGCCGTTGCTCTTGTCGGCTCAATCGCGTTGTGGGCCGGGTTCATCTACGTGAACTTGTTGTGGCAAGGTGATCGTATGCTGGCTTCAATTGTCGTCTTTGCGGTTTGCGGTGGAGTGAGCGCCCTGCCAATCACCCGCTTTGCCAAGGAAGACGCCAAGGCGGATGCTGGCCGCTTCGTAAACAAGCTGAAGAGTGATGGAAGATACTTCTTCCGAGTGTTTGCCATTTCGGGACTGCTATGCATGGGGGCTTCATTCAGAATCGATGCTCTGGGCGATGAGATATGGCTTTTTCAGCTCGGAATGTGGATTGAGGCAGTGAGTGCTTGGATAAGGGGCTATATCTCTCTTGTGGGTTTCTGGTATACGCCTCGCGGGTATCGAGGGGTGTGAATTTGGTTTTCGCCCACTCGGAGTGTCAGCTCGATTTAGGATGGCGTAGGATAATCGAATGAATGTCGAGGCGGGACTCGAAGTCTCGCCTCGATTGTTTTTACGCATGCCGCGAAGGAGTTGTAGATATGAAGCTCGATCTCGAGAAGAGGGGGTCGCTCGCCATCCATTGCGTGGTGAACGGGCCCATCCAGACCAACACGTACTTCGCCGTGAGTGGGGACGAGGCCGTGATCATCGACCCCGCTTGGGAGGGCGAGAGACTCGCCGAGGCGTTCGCCGGGCGTTGCCCGGGCGCCCGCGTGAGCGCCATCATCTGCACGCACGGCCACGCTGACCATATCGGTGGCGTGGCGGGTCTGCGCCGCGCGCTCGGACCGGATGCGCCGTTCATGATCTCCGCGGCAGACAAAGATTTCATGGCGGGGGCGATCGAGAGCATGCGCGAGATGTGGGGGTTCGACCACGAGATGCCGCCCACTCCCGACCGTCTGCTTAACGAGGGGGACACGTTTGAGTTCGGTGACGTTGTCCTGCAGGTCATGGCCACACCGGGCCACACTCCCGGCGGTATCGTGCTTTTCTGCGCGGCGACTACGGGTGACGTGGCGTTTGTGGGTGACACGCTGTTCCCTGGCGCGCACGGCCGCACCGATCTCGAAGGCGGTAATGAGAAACAGGTGATAGACTCGCTCGGCAAGATGGGTACGTTCCTGCCCGCCGATACTTTGTGTCTCATCGGCCACAACGACACGACCACCATTGCGCGCGAGCTCGAGACGAACCTCTTTATGCGCCGCGGCTTGCGCCATTACCGGTGAGCGCGTGGGCTCAACATCGGCTCGATGTGTCGAGCTGGCTAACGTCCCAATGCTCGTTTAGATGAGCCGTTCGCGTGGTAAAATGCAGACGTTTACCGTTCAGAGTATGGACAATGGGAGGTCCAATATGCTCGTCAATGCAGCTCAGATGCTCAAGGATGCCGAGGCCGGTCACTACGCTCTCGGCGCGTTCAACACCAACAACCTCGAGTGGACCCTGGCTATTCTCCAGGCCGCCGAGGAGGCCAAGTCTCCGCTGATCCTTCAGTGCACCGCCGGTGCCGCTAAGTGGATGGGCGGTTTCAAGGTCTGCGCCGACATGGTCAAGGCTGCCGTCGAGGCCACGGGCGTTACCGTTCCCGTCGCCCTTCACCTCGATCACGGTTCTTACGAGGACTGCTTCAAGTGCATCGAGGCCGGCTTCACGTCCATCATGTATGACGGCTCTCACGAGGAGACCTTCCAGCTTAACCTTGACCGCACCAAGGAGCTCGTTGAGCTTGCCCACTCCAAGGGCATGTCCATCGAGGCCGAGGTCGGCGGCATCGGCGGCACCGAGGACGGCGTGACCTCCAACGGCGAGCTCGCTGACCCCGCTGAGTGCAAGCAGATTGCGGACCTGGGCGTTGACTTCCTCGCCTGCGGCATCGGCAACATTCACGGCGTGTACCCCGCCGACTGGGCCGGCCTTTCCTTCGAGCGTCTTGGCGAGATCAAGGCCGAGACCGGCGACCTGCCCCTCGTTCTGCACGGTGGCACCGGCATCCCCGAGGATCAGATCAAGAAGGCCATCTCCCTGGGCATCTCCAAGATCAACGTCAACACCGACCTGCAGCTCGTCTTCGCCAAGGGCGTCCGCGAGTACATCGAGGCCGGCAAGGATCAGCAGGGCAAGGGCTTCGACCCCCGCAAGCTCCTCAAGCCCGGTCGCGACAACATCGTGGCCCGTACCAAGGAGCTCATGGAGGAGTTCGGTTCCGTCAACAAGGCGTAACGTTTTAGGTCACTGACCAGTTGGGGCGCCCGGCTTCTTTCCACACAAACGTCCTCGGGGAATCGTCTTGGCGGTTCCTCTGCGGGATGTTTGCTTAGGGAAGAAGCCGGGCGCCCCTTTCGTAGCCAGACCAGTTGCGTAAGCGCTTTAGTCGGAATCTCGCAACGTGGGTGTGATTGCTGTGGTACCATAGCTGAGCGTGATTACGTGCCCGAGTGGCGGAACGGCAGACGCAGGGGACTCAAAATCCTCCGCTGGCGACAGCGTGTGAGTTCGAATCTCACCTCGGGCACCATGCATGGCACGTGATACGTGGATGCAGAGCGCAGTTCAGCAATGAGCCGAACTCACGCGAGTGTCCGAGTGTTGAGCAAACAGGCCCGTGGCCTGTTTGTAGCGAGGCCGCGAAGGCTTTGGCCTGAGCGGATGTGGACGCTGCAAGGCGGCCGCTTCGAATCTCACCTCGGGCACCACATCCATTACTCGTGAGGAAAGCATGGAGTAGACACTCCCGTGCTATCATTCTTGAGTCGCTGGTTTTCCAGCAGGAAAGCGGGATCTGAGGGTCCCCACCTTTCGGCACCATTGGGTAGCTGTCTGGTCGCACAACCGAACGCTTGCACTCACGCTACAATTTGCGTGGAATCGAGCAAAAGCTGTCGACCCGGATACCACATGGTTCCGGGTTTATTTGTACGAGTGCAAGAAGGAGGTATCGAGATAGCTAAGTCTGATGACACCCGCATCAACGATGAGATTCGCGCTCCGCGCGTCCGTCTCATCGGCGTCGATGGATCGCAGCTCGGTCTGTTCGACACACGTGATGCGCAGCGCATCGCCGATGACCAGAACCTCGACCTGGTGGAGATCGCTCCCAACGCGGATCCGCCGGTTTGCAAGGTCATGGATTACGGCAAGTTCAAGTACCAGCAGGCCATGAAGGCCAAGCAGGCTCGTAAGAACCAGTCCAAGATCGAGGTCAAGGAAATGAAGTTCCGACCCAAGATCGACGTGGGCGATTACGAGACCAAGAAGGGTCACGTCCTGCGCTTCCTCAAGAAGGGCGCGCGCGTCAAGATCACCATCATGTTCCGAGGCCGCGAGATGGCGCATCCGGAGCAGGGTCTGAACGTGCTCGAGCGTCTTGCCGAGGATCTCAAACCGTTCGCTACGGTCGAGTCCCAGCCCAAGCTGGAAGGCCGTAACATGCTCATGCTGCTCGCCCCCATCAAGGGCGCCTTCGATAACGAGGGCGAATCCGAGCCGAGCGATAAGTAGTCAACCAGGTATCAGAAGGAGAGTTCCATGCCTAAGATGAAGACCCACAGCGGCAGCAAAAAGCGTTTCCGCCGCA
The DNA here is from genome assembly GCF_052346665.1 of Collinsella sp. NCBI lineage: Bacteria > Bacillati > Actinomycetota > Coriobacteriia > Coriobacteriales > Coriobacteriaceae > Collinsella > Collinsella sp. The sequence continues at coordinate 832 of NZ_DAWDUX010000030.1, read as the reverse complement.
GCGGCACGGGCAAGATCATGCGCGCCAAGGCCTACAAGAGCCACATCCTGACCAAGAAGTCCACCAAGCGCAAGCGCGGCTTCCGTCAGGAGACCGAGCTCGCCGCCGCCGACGCCAAGGTCATCAACGCCCGCCTCGCCGGCCGTTAATCCATCCTTTCCGCTGTTATCTCATTTAGGAGTTGATTAGATATGGCACGTGTCAAGCGCGCTGTGAACGCCAAGAAGAAGCGTCGTACCGTCCTTAACCGCGCAAAGGGTTATTACGGTCAGGCATCCCGTTCCTATAAGTACGCCAAGGAGCAGGTGCAGCACTCCCTCCAGTACCAGTACCGCGATCGCCGCAACAAGAAGCGTGAGATCCGCAACCTCTGGATCACCCGTATCAACGCCGCCGCCCGCATGAACGACATCTCTTACTCCCAGTTCATGCACGGCCTGAAGCTTGCCGGCATCGAGCTCGACCGCAAGGTCCTCGCTCAGATGGCCTACGAGGACATCGAGTCCTTCAACGAGCTCGCCACCATCGCCAAGAAGGCTCTCGAGGCCTAAATGCGTTTCTACGGGATGTCCCATGGGGCATCCCGTTTCTTTTTACGATGGATACCCGATCGAAACAGGGTATATATCCCGTACAGATGACCGCCGCATACATGTAATAGAACCGAATGGTCGTCATCTATATAGGGTGGGAGATCGCCCAAAGCTCCTTCTCATATAGGAGGTTAAGAATTCCTGTTATGGAGGAAATGTGAAGTAGCGATTCTCGCTTCACACGCCCTCCGACTCTGGCAATATATCTCCTTGCCGCGCGGGTGGCCGAGTGAAGACGA